>NZ_KV810624.1:2514-44380 GCF_001812855.1 Streptococcus sp. HMSC072D03 | reverse complement strand
GCTCTTGACGCTTCTTATCCGCCTCAATACTCG
Organism: Streptococcus sp. HMSC072D03; assembly: GCF_001812855.1. NCBI lineage: Bacteria > Bacillati > Bacillota > Bacilli > Lactobacillales > Streptococcaceae > Streptococcus > Streptococcus sp. HMSC072D03. The sequence goes on along the minus strand of NZ_KV810624.1, from coordinate 44,347 downwards.
CTACCACAGCAGTATTAGCTACTGCTGTAGCCTCTGAGGTAACCTCTGCTGCTTGTGCTGAGACTGTCGGTACTGACGCTCTTGTTGTTAAATCTGATGAACGTGATGTCTCTAAGTCTTCCGAACGCATTGAGCCTGCCCCACTCTCAGACCCCGTCTGGCTCGTAGCAGTAACTTGACTACTTGATGTCTCACTGTCATGCCCTGTCGCCTTTGAACCACTCATTGAAACTGAAGTAGACTCTGAAGCTTTCTGTGAAGCCGAAGCACTGGTGCTGGCTGACTCACTCGCACTTGTCGAAGCTGACGTACTAGCAGAGGTTGAGACTGAGGTCGAAAGGCTCGCTGATACTGACGCAGAAGCCTGATGACTTGCCGATAGCGATAGTGAGACTGAATCTACTGAGTTTGATACGGAATCTGTGGATGAAGCTGACTGGCTAACAACATCCCCTCTGACTACAGATTCTGTAATAGCTCCCGAATGACCCAAAACCGCTGAATCAGAGGCCGCCAAAACATCTGTCGTCGGACTAACCGTATGCTCTACCGCTGATGGACTTGTTGCTTCATCAGCTTGAACCACATAAGTCGCTACTCCTCCACCTAGTAGAGCTCCAGTCGCGGCTACTCCCTTTAAAAGTCTGTCACTTGTGATTAAAGGTACTTCTTCCTCAACTTGGTGAACTGATACAGATGACGCATCCACTCGACCACTTATTATCTTAAAAAGCCCAAAGTGAGAAGTTGCGGCACGTAACCAATGTTTCCCTGACTTTACCAATTTAAAACGTGTCACACGATCAGTTTCTCGGTACTGACCCTCATTTCTTCTAAAAAACATATATAAACCTTTTCATTTATTTTTTATTTCTATATCTTTTTCATAAGCATATTATCCCATTTTATCATAAAAATAGTCAAAAAATTAGTACTACAACTTATTTTTCAAACTTTATTATTCTCAACTTTTTTTGTAAATCAAAGAAACATAAAAAATCCCTCAGAAACTTAATGTTTGAGGGAAAATTACTTTATAAAAATAGTCAGTTTAATCCCATTAATCTATGATAATCAACTATAACTAATGATAAGAGATAACCATCATGACCAATAGAATAACAAATAATGCAGAACTAAGCCCCAGGGTTAGGCCCTTTAGAAGAGTTTGGCTCGCCCAGTAACTGGTCCTACCAATATTACTCGTGGCATCACTCGAAAAAATCTGAATTTGCCTAGGCTGCAGTGTTACAGTAATAATAAGTGACACACTTAAAATGATGAGTAAAATCATAAAGAATATTTGCATAGACTACCTCAACATACCTATTAAAGTAAAAATTAAACTAATTATAATAACAAAGCCTAACATAAAAAAGAAAATCTTATTTATTTTCTCGCCCCTAGTTTCTTTTTCCTCCACTATGGGCTTTTGTTTTAGCTCCTCCATACGGCCTTCAACCGCATTATGAAATAAGTCTTTATTTGTCATATTTCTCTCTTTCCTATGGGAAGTAGGTCACGATATTACCATCCTCACTAACAAGCACTTGACTGAGTAAAAGATTGCGAACCATGTCTTTTTTGATCTGCTTCTTCATGGTTTCAAAACCTGCAAATGCTTCCTGATAATATTCAACAATTGGATTCTTCTGACTAGCCGTTTGACTCCCAATAGCTTGTTGGAGTTGTTGTAAATAGTCAACCTGTTCAATCCAATTATCATCAATAGCCTTAAGAAGTGATAGACATTGGAAATATCCAAAAAGATCAATAGTGTCTAATTGTTTCTTTTTATCATCTATTTCCCTATAAGCAAACTGATAGATAAGTTCAGCCACAGCTTCAACATCATCAATATCCAGATTATCTGGAATTTTCTCAATATGAAAACTAATGTTTTTGAGAATAAAGTGATACAACTTCTCCTTCTCGCTAAGATCTTCTTCAACCAGAGCAATATCAATATAGTCATCAAGAACCTGCTCAATGGTATCTGTTAAATCCTGATCTTGATTAATAAGGTGATTTCGTTGAGCGTAAATGAGTTCCCGTTGAATGTTCATACTCTCAGCATATTCTAGTGTTTGCTTACGTGAAAAACGTGCTGCACTGTCACTAGCTCTTTGAGCCTTCTCGACCAAACGTCTGTAGCGTCGCCCTACTAATTCTATACTCTCAGTTTTTTCATCAATAGTGTAGTCTTTATAATATTTATGTACCCAGTTAGGACCATACTTTTTGATAACATCATCTTCAAGTGAAACAAAAAATTTAGACATTCCAGGATCTCCCTGACGTCCTGAACGTCCTCTGATTTGTAAATCAATACGCTGACTTTCCATACGTTCAGTCCCAATGACAACAAGACCACCTAATTCGGCTACTCCAGGTCCCAACTTAATATCGGTCCCTCGTCCCGCCATAGAAGTAGCTACCGTGACAGCACCCATCTGACCTGATTCAGCTATCATCTCAGCTTCTCTCGGAGCATTATTAGCATTTAAAAGATTGTGGGCAATTCCTTCCCTTAGGAGAAGGTTAGAATATAATTCAGACATTTCAACCGAACCAACGAATATTAGGAGAGGATTTCCTTTTCGATGATAATGCTTAACATACTCTAGAGAAGCATAGATTTTTTCTGGTAAAGTTACATAAAGATTGTCTGGATAATCTATCCTTTGTTTCGGACGATTGGTCGGAATTTGAACAACTTGCATTCCGTAAGTATCCAAAAATTCTTTTTCTGCCGTCTTACCAGTCCCAGTCATACCTGAAATCTTTTTGAACTTACGAAAAAGGCTTTGATAGGTGACAGAAGCCATGGCACGTGTTTCGGGAGATAACTTTACAAGCTCCTTGGCTTCAATTGCCTGATGCATGCCTCCTTGGAGTTTGGTCAATTCCATCAAGCGTCCAGTCGCTTTATCTAAAAGAACAACTTCTGGTCCATCTTTTCCTTGACGAACAATATAATCTTTATCCTTTTTGAATAGGGTATGAGCTCGGAGAGCATAAATAAGGTGACGCGCAAACGTAGCATTCTCTTTGGCATAGAGATTACTAATTCCTAGATAATTTTCAGCTAACTTTGCACCTTTAGTTGTCAGCCAAACTTCACCCTTTTCTTCCTTGAAAATATAGTCCTGATCCTCAACCAATGTCGTCATGAGTGTATTAATCATGGCATAATAGTTGGATTGAACACGAGGAGAACCTGAAATAACCAAGGGAGTTTGCGCACTATCCAGTAAGACGGAATCAACCTCATCAATAATAGCAAAGTTAAAAGGACGCATGTATTTACCGTCTTTATTCGAAGCTAGATTGTCAATAAGATAGTCAAAGCCCAAACCACTATTTGTCGTATAGATAATATCAGAAGCGTAAATCTCCCTTTTTTCAAAGGTATCAAGTTCTTCACCATCCTCTGCAAAAGGAACGCCAATGGTTAGACCTAGAAACTCGTAAACCTGTCCCATTTCTTCAGCATCACGTTTTGCTAAGTATTCGTTTGTCGTTACAAGTATTGCTCCTTGTCCTGTCAGTGCATTTAAGTAAACTGGCATGGTTGCTGTTAAGGTCTTACCTTCTCCTGTACTCATCTCAGCAATATTTCCCTGATGCATAACGATTGCTCCCATAACCTGAACATCATAGGGAAACATACCTAATACACGCTTAGCTGCTTCACGTACTACTGCGTAAGCCTCTGGTAATAAATCATCTAAACTTTCGCCTTTGTCTAGCCGTTCTCTAAATTCAGTAGTTTTATCTTTTAATGACTGGTCATCCAGTTGTGCCATCTGCTCAGCCCAACCATTAACTTGCTTGAGTACACTTTTTACTGGTTTTAAAGGATTTAAAGAATTAAACATTTTCTTCTCCTACTTCAGTGATTGTCATTCCCTTAAAATCCAATTCTACCATTCCAGCACTCAAGAGGGAGATGGAATAATTGTAGGCTTCATGAGGATAGACGAAGGTGAAAGATTGTTTTTTTTCAATCATCTGCTTAACTTCCTCACCATAACGATTTAAGAAGCTTAATTTAAGATAAACCGTACCTTCAGGAACTGTTGTAAATTGTGATTCGAGACGATAAATATATCCCTTTTTTAACAAAGGTAAGCTAGGTTGCTTTCGACTCGCCTGATAATTTTGAATAGCTAGCCAGGAATGAATCTCAGTTCCTGATGCTATCAAGGGGTTACTGAAATTGACTGAGCCATCTGGATGATGTTCAATTTGGGAACCAAACATATAGGATCTCACATTCGTTCCCCATTGAATCTGAGAGTTATTCTTATGAATCATGTTCATCCCTTTCTTCCAAAATCATTTTCTAAAATCATACGATAAAAATTGAGAAACCAAGCAGTCGCAGTTGAATGGTCATCATTATGTCGTCCAGAAGTTCCCTTGCTAAGAATTCGTGCTCCCGAAGAATATAGGACTTTAGTAATATCCTCGAAGGCTGTTGGGTCCATATCCTCATCTTTCATGTAAGAAACCCCAAAGGTCGTGTTTGAGAAGTCTGCTTTTTCAAACTTATCCCAGAACTTCTGATTAAGGGCCTCGACGCCTTCATTGTCCAAACGTCCCGTCTGCAAATGCAAGACATCAATTCCTGTCGGGAAAACCTCTGGTGCCAAAAGTCTGGCACGATTACCGATGGTACCAACATTGGCTAGAGGTTTAGACATGATAATGGCATGAGGTTCAAAGTCCGCGCCATAGTACATAGATGGGAAAGTTCCCATGGACATCCCAGAGAGAATAAGTTGATCACTGTCAAAGCCTAGGTAATCCAAATAATGTTGGATAGTATCCTTGATACTATTTTCAAGCTCTTCAGTTCCCATGTAGAAAGCTCCCCCCTCTAGGCGAGGATCAGAAAATAGCAGGAAAGGTGTCTCCATAGCCCTCATCATACCAAATCCTTCAAAACCTTCGGCAGGACGAAAACCTGAAAAGTAGACGGACAGCGGTGGCTTGAAATCCCCAGGATAAAAGAAATAATTGATTTCCTGACGTTTACTATCATGGAGAATCCCCCCACCCAATACAAACTTTCCAAATTGAAAACGTGTCCATCGTTGATGGAAATTCCCAACTCTTAGAGCACCATTTCCTTTAGCTTCTAAAGTTGCTGATAAAATATAAGTTCTCCCCTGATCTAAAACAATGGCACCTTTACGCATTTCTTCCTCGCTAACTACAATTGTTCTCACGATTTCTGAAACTGAACCTTCAGGAATAATGCGCAGCACTAATTGGCATTGACAGGTCTGAGCCTTCTCAAATTCTAACCAAAGTTCAACAGGGAAATCCTCAGCTACTCGAATATTAAAACTCCAGTTAAGAATAGGCTTAAAGGAGTCGCCGTAATTCCCATCCAAAGAGATACTTTCAAAACCATTATAAATAACTTTCCCTTTGAATCGAGGATGAACCTGGATCTGATAAGGGAACAATTTATCACCATATTGTCCAGCGAAAAGTGCCTTAGACAGGGTATCTAGCAGATCTTGCTTATCTGAAAAATCTGCTGGTATAGCACAAATTTCTTTCAGAAAGCGACCTACTCGATGGTCCTCTATCAAAAGGTCAGCATCATAAAAGATGGTATAAGGAACTAAGATCTTACGCAAGTCCATCAGCATGAGTAAGGATTCCTGACTATCAACAAGGACCGCATTAAAATTTCTTAGTTTAGCTTGTTTCAAACATTGGAGAATATCACTAGAAAGCCCAGCACGAAGGTAGAAAAAACGAACATTATCGGGGAGTTCATAAGTATTTGACCAATTATCTCGTCCAACCTGCAAAATGCTAATTTTAGACATACTTATCCTCCTTCAAATAGTGCTCCCATTTTTCAACAAAACGCTCTCCTGTATTTTCTCTGATTTTCTCAATTGCTTCAATTAAAGCTTGATTCCAGTACTTTAACTGATCAAGATAATAAGATGCCGCCTCCTCAAATTGTGTTACTTCTTCTAGGATATAACCATTTTTCAAATGTGTTACATAGTCCGAAGTGACCCTATTTATCTGTGGAATCCCAGCACTAATGCCTGCAATTTGAGTATAACGATGTGGTTCCAAGCTGAGATCAACAATAAGACGGGTATACTCAAATTCTTTAATCAAGGCTGTCTCATCAATCAAATTAACAAAATCATAACGATACTCAACTTCCTCATTTTCAGCGAGGTAGTTTTCTGCACTTTGATTATCTTTTATGTGTTTGAATTTTTTCTTATTCAGTTTTTCAGAGATAAGGTGCTCTACGTCTTCTTTAAATGTATCAAAATCATGCGGATTCGCATTGAAAGTTCCAAATACAATATAAGTATTCTGGTGATTTGCTACAAAATCTAAAACCTGATAGATAGCTTCCCAACTGATATCATCTAAATTCACCTGGTAATAGAGTTTAGATGACTTAAGACGTTGGCTCTTTCCAAGTGCTAGACGGGTATCATAAGATGCCATATGCTGAATCTTCTCAGCTTGCTCTGGAAATAGTTTTCTTAATTCTGTAGAAAAGTCCTGAGAATCACTAATAATCAGATCAACAAGTTGCAAATAAGAAGCATAATCCTCTAAGGCGTCATTTTGATTGCGTTCTTTGAAGTAGGTCAAGATTTTCTGATTAGCCTCTGGTAGATGACTATAAAGAGTTTGATTCAGATTACTTTTCGACGCAACGACAAAGCAATCCGAAGGCGTCAATTCTTGAGCAATATAAGCATCAAAAAACTCCCAAATGACTTCTTCCATACTGATATAGTAATTTTTCTTAAAACGATGATCTGTTCTTGGATTACTTACGATCCCTCGTCCATCAAAGAAATGACAAAGTTGCCAAATGCCATCTTCATTCAAATAATCTCGGTGTGTTGCCTGACCATTTTCAAAATGAAGGATACTGGAAACAAATCCTCTGTCATCGTAGACTTCTTCTCTTAAAATCAGGCCATCCTGATAATATCGAATAAGACTCAAATATCCTTCTGGTCCCAACTCTATTTCGGCAAAACGCTGATGATGTTTCTCAACAACAATAACGAAAGGGGTAAAAATAAAGTCACAATCATCATCCCAATCCAAGTCAGATACTTGTAAGCAACGCATGGGCTGCTCTTTGATTCCTTGAATAGCATCAAACACTGAAAAATGCGACACTTCTAAGAGATCAAAGCGGTGCAGAAAATAACGTAAATGTGGTTGATAAGCTAAAAGTAATAATCTAGGCGACATCGCTTGGCCTTGAAAAATACGTGCTTGGTGTAAAGTATCATCAAATTCTATTTTCGAGGTTCTAAAATACCACGGTGTTAAGTCAGGTTGCCAAAACTCTGCCCCTTGACCGTACCAAGCCGGAATTAAATAATACATATGTTCTCCCATTTTTTATGAATTCAAAATAATTAACGATATATTAAGGATGATAGGTAGGCAGGTCAAAAAGATCACCAGACTACCTATCACTCTCAAATGAATAATTGAGGTGATATAAATAATTTTAACTTTTAATCTAGTCAAATAAACCTTTATAGGATTCATTTAGGGTCATAGCTGCAATTTCTTCGCGTACATTGTATACCATTCCACTGTAAATCAAAAACATTCCAGGAATCATACTAAGTTGTAAGTACTGCGGATTAATAAGCACAATCATCATAGGGCCACCTGCCATGATAACTGTATAAATTGCCCCAATAACAGCAAATTTCATGACAACTTTATTGATATAACGGCTTGTATCAGGGCCAGGATAAACATTGTAAATGTACTCTCCTGATTTTCGCATGCGTTCTGCAATTTGTTCACCACTAACGTTTACGAAAGCAAAAGCAATCCCCAAAACAAATAAGACCACCTGATAGAGAACAAGCCAAATCGGATGTCCCACTGTCAGAGCTTCAATCCAACTATTTGTCCAACCGTTTTTAGGAAATAAAATCTGAATCAAGATAAGAAGATATTGAGGAATAGAGACTAGAGAAATTGCGTACATGAAGGGCATCCCACCTGCTGGGGTAAGCATAACATCAAGATAGGAATACTGGCTAAAACGATTATGAATATTAACCTTATTGATGGGAATGCGATACCGTGCTCTTTGGACAATAACTGCAATATATAAGAAGAGCAAACCCATGATAATCAGAGAGAGAATAATCGGTAATCCTATATGTAGTCGTGTAATACTCTCTCCAATTTGCCTAGGTAGATTAGCAACCATACTGGCCATCAAAATGACAATAGAACCTCCTATACCAAAGAAAGAATTCAAATCCGATAGCCAGACTAAAAAGAAGGTTCCCGCAATTAGAAGGATAGTGTTCGTTAGGATAGCCAATCCTTTAGGAATTCCTACTTCAATCGGAAGGCTTAGAGACACCGCTAAAGACTGGATGAGAGCGATGGCAAAGGTCAAATACATTTTGCGTCGATCCTGTATTTCTATTGGTAGCTTACTTAAACCAGACTTTTTTGAAAACGAAAACATCTGCCAAAGAATCATGGCTGACATCCAAGGGGACAAGCCCACAGAAAAAAGTGAAAATGAACTTAAATTACCACCCATCATAGCACTTGTGAAGGCTATCGAATTGGATAACCCTCCTAAGAGTTTTGGGTGCTTCAAATCTATAAATGGTAAGACTAAATGGCTTCCCAAAACATAAATAAAGAGGAAAAGAACTGTCCAAGATAAACGTTTAAAAACAATAGATTGTAATATTTTTTTCATTAGCAGCCACTCTCCTCCTTCTCACTAATACGCTTAGCAACCAATTGATTAATAGCATTCACCATCAATTCAGGATTTTCATGTGAAAAAATAGCTTGATAAGATTGATTTGGAGCTTGTGTATTCTCAAAAGTTAGTAAAGGAAGCTGATTTTGAGTTACGTACCCATAGATTTCTGGTAATTTATCATAATGATTAATATCCAGATAGAAATCAACTTTAGATAGCTCATATTCAACAAGCAAAGGATAGGTATTTTGATAAAGGGTTACATTTGGATGGCGAGATAACACTAAAAGTTCTGTAGCCATATAGGTATAGGCAGCGATGATAAAATGAACCTGAGGCAGATGCTGAACTAAGTATTCAATCTGTTCCAATAAGTAGGAGTTCGTCAAAGTATAACACGTCAACACGGTAGATTCACGGTTAGATTCTAACTCAAAGCCCCGATTTGTCCATGTTTTCAAAATTTGAGACCATTCCATGAGACAGTACCGCCACCAAACCTCACGCAGTCGTACTACTGAAAACTGATTCCACGGTTTATCCGGAGAAATATAATGTAAAATCAAAGGTAGTGGTTCAAGAGGAATTTCAAAAACAAAACGATGACCTCCCTCGGCTGCACCAGCATCAAAACCAATTTGAAAATTATAAGTATCAGGTAAATTCAGGTAGCGGTCTTCAAATACCATATTGAGTATTGATTGATCACCCTCTCCTACATTTGCGTGCTCCCGTTCAGTTATATCCACTAGTTTTTGACGGATATGTTCCTCTTTCCATAAACGATTGTTAATTAGCAATACACCTGCATTAAAACCAACACCGGCACCAAAACATGAACGAACAGCTCCGACATAATTGTCTCCCAATTCCTGTTCAAAAAGACTATCTAGATTACCTGTGACTATCAAATCACTATCAAGATAAAGTACCTTATCTTCATGTACGAAATCAGGTATAAAATAACGCGCAAAGGTCATATGGTTGATATGTCCCAACTTATTAGTCCAATTCATCTGAAATTGAGGACCAATTAACTTAATATCAAGAAGCTCTCCTCCGAGTCTCTCCACATGCTCTCTCGTGGCACGGAACCACTCGACTGGGATATCTTGATTAAAAAGGTATATTTTAAGCTGACGATTGTGATAACAAAGAGATTTTAAAGCGGTCTCTATTTGACGAATATAAGCATAATCTCCTGCCAATACTACTGTATTTTTATTATTCATATATCTTTCTTATTCTACCGGCAAACGAGATAAGTCTGCCACGATTTGTTTGGTGTAGGTTTCATCTTCGATGAATTCAATATCTTGGTCAAAGTTATACTCCGCCGTGTGTTTGTGTTTGAGTTTAACTTTTGTTGTCGCACCCATTTTTAGCCATTCATATTCAGAGTCAATATGTCCAATATCCAAGGCTTGATAACCATCTTTAGCTAGATTTGCAACTAATACTTTAGCCGTTGGGCCCAACATGATGAGTATAAGATGATTATCCGCATACTTACGAATTGTTGACTCAATAGCATCCACATCCTTATAAGCACAATGAGAAGAGCAGACAATACGTTTGATAGATAAGGCCTGATCGAATAAATCATTACCAACCCCAGAACGAGATGTAGCTCCTTCTACTATTAAGAGATTTTTGTTTTCCCATAACCTTTTTAGCTTTTCAAACTGTGACTCGGCGTTTGTTTTATCTAAAAAATCAATATAAGGACGTGAGATAAAGGTTGAACCATACCATGGTGCCGGTGCAATTTGACGATAAAAATCATCATAATGATCCAAATGCTTTTTCCAAAAATCTTCTGCCCACCACGTAAATTTGAAGCGATCTTCGAAAGCATCTGGCAAACAGACTAAGAGTTTTTCTGAACTGTTCATTCCAACCAACTCACGTAGAGTTCGTGCCAGTTCAGGATGATAATCTTGGTAGGCGATAGAATGGCCAGCTATTAGATTGATTTCACCATCCCCAAAACGAATGACAGATGAATGATTTTCCCTAATGAAGTCCAGACTCTCATCAATGGACTTAACCGTTGGTAGAGGGAGAATTTTAGGCAAGCTTCCTTCTCCATCCAATTGTTCAATCGCCGTGATCAGTTCCTGTGGTCGCTCACTTGAAAAAAGAAACTGCCCATGGTTCCCGTGTTGGGTTTTATAAAAACCAAAACTAGGAATCCCCGCCAATTCTACCTGTGATAGAATATCACCAGCTTCATCGCCATGATTAATATCCAAATAAATATCCGCACTATGGATCAACTGGCTCAACTGCTCCTGATTGATCGCAGGATACAAACTAACATTGGGATGTTGCTTTAATTCGACTAACTTAGGTCCCATAGCTGTCCAAGCACCGATATGAAACTGCACAAATGGAAGAGCACAGACCAGTTCTTCGATCGACTCGAGATCTTGCGTTTGGGTCATGGTTAAGGAGTGCAATCGTGGAAGCTCGTGAACTTCTCCCCATTCACCTGTCTTTATACGCTCTTTAATGAGTGAATGCATTTGTTCAATCGTGTTGACCTCTAACTGTGCTTGCTCACTATGTCTGGTTTCTGGGAAGGACAAGATCGGTTTCCCTGTTTTCGCATAAGCCGCCAAGGTTGCTTGATCAGCAGTACCATAGTTAATATCTAAATAGGCAGCAGAACGATTGATAAGTTCTTCCAATACTGGAGGGACGACTTCTGGATACAATCTCACATTTTCATATTTTGCAAGACGCATCAATTCCTCTCCCATTTCCGTATAGGCAGCAATATGGAACAAGGCCTTCGGATGTCCCTGAATCAATTCCTCAAGGTTTTTGAAGGATTGAGAATTGGTCAAATTGAACAGATGGAGCTCATAATCTGGATCCATCTCTATCTGGAAGTCCCCCATATGGTGAGACAAGACCTGACTGTAATCCATGTCGTGGAAAGCCCACCATAATTGGCGGAAACGATTGGCACTTAGTGTCGCCCATGGTTTTCGGTGTGAGACAAAATGCACAACATAGGGATCTTCACTATCTTTAAAGTGATTTGGCCAATGACTCATAAAAGCAGTCACGTCATGACCAACTTGGAGGTTCATCCTTTTATCCAAGGCTAACCATCTATCACGAAAGACCTTATTAAAGATTGTCTGATCCCCATTAAATTTAGGAATATTTCCTTCTAAAGCTTGCTGGAGTGAGCCATTCGTCTCATTCACCAACTGCTCTGTCATATTTTCTCGTTTCCACAAACCATTATCAATTAATAAGACACCGGAATTAAAACTTTGGTTATCTGTGTCCATCACGGCTGCAATCGGGTGGCCCTTCATATCTATTTCAAAGATATCCTCTAAGTTCTTTAGAACCAGCAAATCCGCATCGAGATACAGCACCTTTTCCTCTGAGATATACTTCGGAATAAAGTAGCGGGAATAAGCATCCAGACTAATATGTTCCTGAGTCCACCAGGTATCCTTCACATCGTCTGGATTCAATTTGACATCAATGAGGTCGCCCCCTAAGAGCTGAGCCATCTTCCGTGGTTTTCGAAACCAGTCTGGAAGGATATCTCGATTCAAAACATAAATTTTCACATTTTTATTGTGATAAAAGATAGATTTTATAGTCGTCGATAACTGAGCGGTAAAGTTCTGATTTCCTGCTAGAACAATCGCCCGACTTTTTGTATCATGCATGAAAACTCTTCTCCTTGATCCGTTTTTTTACCAGTACTTGCTGATAAGCTTCCATGTCTCCATGTTTTAAGGTCTCTTCTTCATGAATGGCCAATCGCCACTTGTAGGCAGCAATTTCTACATCTATTAAGCCCTTTGGAGCTCCGATCAATTGAAGAATCATCATGCGTTCTTCGATACTTTGTAACGGATAAACATCTGCAAGGTTGACCGTTTTGGTCACACTTGTCTCACGTTTACGATGCAGATAGATGGCACGGTTCATATAGACAATTTTATCGGCTTGTAGATAGACCTTGTAGGTCGTATAATCATCCTCTACCGTTTTATCTGTTGGATAAACAATCTCTTTAAACAATTCCGCCTTATAAAGCTTTGCCCAAGGGACCGTGAAACATTGGCTCAGATTATATTGCCCATCATATTGATGTTGGAACCACTCAAAAGGAGAATAGACACGCTCGAAATAATCATTTCCCCCAACATGGATTAAAAAGTTCCCCTCTTCTTCCATAAATTGAGTGAAATTTCCAATTGCAATATCTGCATCTGCTTTTTTCAGCAAATGATATAAACTCTCGATATGATCCAGTTCCAACCAATCATCGTTATCCACAAAGAGAATGTAGTCTCCCGTCACCGCTTCTAAAGCACGATTCCGACTAGATCCAACTCCTCCATTAGGCTTATGATAGACCTTCACTCGAGGGTCCTGAATCTTGTAGCGTTGGCAAATAGCGGCAGAACCATCCGTTGAACCATCGTTGACTAAGATAATTTCTAAATTTTGATAGGTCTGTTGGATGATACTATTTAAGCAATTTTCAAGATAGGCCTCTGAATTATATACAGGGACGATGACACTAATTTTTTCCATTTTTTCCTTCACCTATTTCAACCTAATTCATACCTGATTTAACTCAATTGAGCTAAATATTCTTGAATAACAGCAATCATATCATCAATATCCTCTACATGAAAACAGTAACTATCCCCTTCAATCTCACAATGATTGGTAACATCAAAAGAAAAGATAGGTTTTTTCAACGCAGTAACCTTTTGAATAATATCATAAATCTCTTCATGATAATTGATATCCAAATAAAAATCCAATTTATCCAACACAGCTTGAGCATTGTACCGTGTAAAACGAGGATAAAGCGAAACATTGGAGTAGGCTTCTAAAGCAATTACACTAGGAGCAAAATTTGTGTAAGCAAGGATATTAAATTGAACATTTGGCAATGCTTCCACCAATGTTTCAATATGTTCCATAGCTGCCGAATTCGTAAATACTGCTGTTTGGAATTTGGGCCTTCCTACCAAATCCTTGAAATGACGTTTGGTAATATCCTTTCGTAACAAGATTTCAGACCATTCCAGACCATAATAAAACCACCAGATATCCCGACAACGATTCAAATTCCACTGATACCAAGGCTTCTCTCCCGCATAGTGAACGATTACTGCGTCCTTCTCCAGCTGGTCTGCCTTATCATACCATTCAGGGACGTTAAAGGTGTGAGCAAACGTATCCATACCAACCATTACATTGTAGACTTCTGGTAGTTTTTTCCAACGTCCTTTAAAATGACGATTAAGGATTCCTTGATCTCCAAACTCCTCTTGATGATAGCGATTCGTCAATTCCAGCAACTGGTGGCTAGCTTTTTCTTCTCTCCAAAGCACAGTGTTCACAAGGAGCACACCTGCATTAAACTTAGAAGCATCTATGCCATCCGTAACTGCGGCCAAAGCATGATTTTCTATATCTTCTTCGAAGAGAGGTGTCAAATCTCCAGTGACAACAATATCAGAATCTAGATAAAGTGCTCGGTCTTCTGTAACAACATCTGCAATAAAATAACGATAAAAGGTAGCATAACTTAAATGATCCATGGGTAGCGAATACCCTTTTATCTGATCAGAAGAAATCTTAATATTCCGAATTTGTGATTGAACAGACTCTAATCTTCTCCCCATCAACCAGAACCACTCCTGAGGGAGATTGTCATTGATCACATAAAAAATAATTTGACTGTTTGTCGCAACAATAGATTTTATAGTTACCTCTAGCTTTTCCATGTAACCATTATCACCAGCAAGAACGATTGCCCTTTTCACTGAAATTTTCCCCCTCTTTTTTCTCAATTATCCTTTTATAAAGTAAATAAGAAATTAATAGCATCTATTAAAAGCTTCTTAGTGATATACCCCTCTTTTAGGAGGAAAGCAAACCCTTGAGCCCTACTACTAATTTCTTGATAGGATTCTGGAGCCATATTTTGAACCAATTGATTGGCTTCTTCCAAACTGTTCACAGCAAATCCTAAACCACGCTCTTCAATCAGATGACTATTTGATAAGGTGTTGGGCACAATCACAGGAATTCCTGCCGCCAGATAGGTGCTGAGCTTATGTGAAATATTCATTTCGTAGTAATCAACATTCTCCCCATCGTTATACTGGGTATTCCAGACAAGACCAAAGCCTCCCTTTGATAGTTCCATCAGGAGTTCTTCATTGCGCTTCCATCCTTCAATCACCAAATTGGCTTCTGGATTGCTCTTTGGCTCATTCGCAAAAACTCGCAAAGGGGTTTCATAAACCCAATTTTGCAACTCTGGAAAGCGTGTCAAAGATCCTGCAAAGAAAATCTCTTTTTTAAATACTGGTTGGTTCAAACTGAGGTTATGAGGATGATCCCAAAATTCTTGAATCAAGATTTTTTCCACAGTCAGACCTGCTTCACACAGACGGTTAACCATTTGTTGTGAAGGCGCAATAATGACATCTGCTTGATTGAACATCTCCATATAAGTCGGCATTAGGTAGGCATTATCACGAAACATTAGTGGAATAACGTCATGGATAAAAATCACTAGTTTAACTCTTAAATCCTTCAGCTTCGCTACAAATTCCGCGTCAAACTCCCAACCATTCCAAGTTGGCGATTGAAAAATCACAATATCACCAAATGAGATACTTGCCATGATTCCATCTAGACGCTTGCTTCTCTCACTCGGACTATCTGTAGAGATATTATAAAAATAGATTCCAATCTCTCGATACCCCAAAGCACGCGCAATATCCGTCACAGCATTCTGAGCTAAGATGACAGTGCTATCCCCTGCCATACCATATAGATTTGTAATATGTACTTTAGTCATGGTTTCCCTTCTTTATTTTTCTGACATTCGAAAAATCATCTTCAACTCTTCTTTTGTTGCTAGCATTGGATGCATCTTTTGCTTATCATAGACTGATTGATATCTTTTAGGATCTTCCAGCTGAGATAGTTCATCGAGCAAGTCTGTAATTGCATCTTTTTGAAACAGGTGATCTTTTATATAGAGGTCTGGTCGGTGACAGGTTTCCTCAAAAGCATATAAAATCATTCCTCTTTCAAGAGCCATTCGATTTCCGTCTAAAATTTCATCCGCATATGCGATATCTAGGTAAATACGGCATTTATTTAATAACCGCTCATAATTCTCACCTGAAATTCCTGGATAAAGGTGAACATTCGGATAATCATTGAGACGTACTAATCGTTCCCCCATCTCTGTCAAGGCTGCAATATGAAACTGAAAATGAGGAAGAGCAGTCACAAGAACTTCAATCTGTTCGATTTCTTGAGTGTTTGTCAAAATGAGAACCTGTGGCTGAAATTCCCTCAAATCTCCCAAATAGGTAGGGAAAAATAATAGACGATCATGCGATGCTCTGTCGTTAGCATCACGAACTAACACTTTTACACCCTCGTCCAATAGAGGAGCAAGTTCTGCTTCAGGAAGAGTTGACCGATCATAGAAGATAATCTGCTCCTTCGCAAGTTTGGGTAAAGCCTTCAACAATTCTGGATCAGACAAAAATACTGTTTCAACCTGCAAAAGAACTTCTTGAAGAAGGGCTTTTTTCGCTTCTTCTATCGAGGGAAATCCCTGTTCTAAACCATCGGTCGTTTGATAGAGCGCACGATCATGCTGATGGAATAAATGTAGTTTTCCCATTTTATCATTCATATAAACAGATAGATGACATTCATTTGCACTCCAAACTTCTTCCAGAAAAAGTCTTCCAGAAAGATCATAGTAATCACAAGTAGAACAATTGTCATCTGGATTATACCACTCTACTTTTTTGACCCTTTGAGGGTAATCCTGATAACAGTCTATTCTCCCCCTCCTCACTCCATCAGAAACAATATCCCCATTCGCATACACTTCCCAAAACGGGGGTAACGAAAGACCAGTCATATGCAGAGGTGAATTTACTTTTTGATTAGAAAAAATAAAATCCAGAATATTTTCTATCTGTAGAGGCTGGATGGGTATTCCAATTTGTTCTAGGTCATCTCTCAACCTCTCATCATCTGAAGTCCATTCATTTACCAGATAATACATCGTTATTTTTTCCCCTATTCGTCAAAAACTCTCTCCATTGTCCAATAATTTGATCTGTCATATATCGTTCAGCCAATTTATAAGAACCTTCTCGTAGAAAATTTAAGTTTCCAAAAGCCTTCTGCATACTTCTCTTCAAGTCAGCAACCACTTCTTCATGTGATTGATTTACAAAGGGAACGAGAAAACCATTTCGATCATTTTTAATAAAAGTGGGATTCCCATAGGGAACGTCTGTTCCCACCATAACAAGGCCAGACCCTATCGCCTCTAGTAAAGTTAACCCAAACGTTTCCCACTCGGAAGTGGCCAAATAAAGTTCATATGCCTTAAAACGAGTTTGAAGGTCTTGGTGCCCCTTGAGATGAATATAACTTTGAGCATTTAACTGCTTAATTTTTTCTTCTATTTCTTGCCAAAGCATACCTTGACCATAAATGTCCAATGTAACCTCTGGGATTTTTTCATGCAAGGCCACTACCGCATCAATCGCTAGGTCCAATCTCTTTCTCCGTTCAAACCGTGCTGCAATCATCAGGCTATAAGGCTTGCGATTATCAGAATATTGCAACCTTTCAAGCCCTCCGACTGGCAAGACAGATACAGGCTTATCCGACGACAGATCCCGTTCTAATTCTTCCTTTTGAGCTTCCGTAGATACAATGATGTGGTCAAAATAGTTAGCATACTGAAAAAGAAGGAAATATTCTGAATTGATACAGTCGCCCCAATGGTGTATCGAATGAAGGACACACGATAAGGTTGCTTCACCCTTCATTTTTAAAAGAGTCTGCGTAAAGGGAAGACGCTCTAAACGATCAACAATGATATGGTCTTTTGCAGAAAATTGTAAGGTGCCGATCGCTTGGCTCAAAAGCTCCGACTCACTGTAAAACCAATGAGTCCCCTGCCGATAGACCGATTTCGTCAAATCACCTGGTGTCTTTTTGATTTCCTCCAAAGCTATGGAACCATCCAAATTATAAAAAAGACGCTGAAAGACTCTTGCTTCTAAGCCCGCATCAGTGGGAACAGCTGTAAAATATTCAGTGTAAAGCTTTACACTCCCGTAATGTTCCCTACGAAGAAGATGACCAGCTACATAATAATCGACATAATCAACATAATTTGACTTAAGAGTATTTCGATGAAAGACAAGAGAAATCCCATTCTCTTCCGGAAATATTAACTCTTGATCTCGTTCAATTGGAGTGGAATGGAGATTCAAACCTCGCTTCATTTTCTCCACACTCATTGTCAAGGTCATATCACGCTGATCTGTTAATAACATATGTGCTATAACAATTTCATCTTCCGCATATCCCAAAGATAAATAGTAATCCCATTTATATCTAGGAGGAACTTGCGTAAAGACAAAACGTGCTGGACACCCCAGTTTCCTAAAGATTTGTCCCCGGTAAGCCTGGGCAACATCGACACCATTAGGCTCTAATTCCACCATCAGATTAAAAGTGTAAATCATCTCTCCTCCCAGCAAGTTCCAGTTGTACTCTGATAACGATTTTTGTCTCTCTCCACAAGTCTAATCAGCCAATGTGGCCAGATAAGATTTAATTTCTTCCACCATCATTTCAGGGTTCTGAGCCGGATAAACATGACTTTCTCCAGACTGGTCCTTGCTGGTATTGTCAAAGGCGTAGATTGGTTTTCCAAGTTTATGAACTTCCTGTGTAATCGACATAATTTCATTAAAATGATTGATATCAAGATAAAAATCTATTTTCTCCAAAACGGTTTCAAAATTATACTGATTAAAACAAGGATAGATTGTCACATTTAGATAACGTTGCAAATCAACCACCTGTGACGCAAAGACCGTATGAGCTAGAATATGGAAATGCACATTGGGCAGGGCTTGAATCAGGTATTCCAAATGTTCCATTTCACACGCATTTGTGAAAATAGCTGTATGGTAGGGTTCCTGTACAGTTAAAGCTCCTAAATCACGATTTATGATTTCTGTACGCAATAATACATCTGACCAATCCAGAGCATAATAGAACCACCAACGATCACCTAAACGGTTATTAAACACCGCCTGCCAGGGCTTACCAGCCGTATAATGGATAATAGAAACCTTTTTATGCTGTTTTGCTTTGATATACCATTCATCACTTTGAGGAGAAGAAGTAGCCACACTATCCATACCAACCATGAAATTATAGTTCATATCTAATTCTTTCCACTGGCCAATAAAATAACGGTTTAAAAGACCTTGATCACCATATTCATATTCATGGTATTGATCTGCTACTTCAAACAGTTGAGTGGAAATGTCATGTTCTCTCCAATACTTATTATTAATCAACATGACTCCTGAATTAAAATTTGTCTGTTGTAAATCGTCTCGAACAGCAGCTAAAGGACAATCTCCAAGGTCCGTCTCAAACAAATCCGTCAAGTTTCCATCTACAACAATATCTGAATCAAGGTATAAAACCCTTTCCTCCTCTACTACCTCAGGAATAAAAAAACGGAAATAAGCTGCATAAGATAAATGAGGCCTTGGAAGATGATACTTTCGTAAGTGGTTATCTGAAATCTTCGCATTGACAATTTGTGAGTTGATTTTCTCCAAACGTTTGTTCATCACACGAAACCATTCCGAAGGAAGGTCATCATTAAAAACGTAAAATTTAATGTTATCATTATGCACACAAACTGACTTAATCGTTGTTTCTACCTTGTCCATGTAGCCATTGTCGGCACCTAACGCTATAACTTTATTCATCTAGCTTACCTTTCTTTTTCAATCTAACTCCAACTTAATCTCATTTATCTTCAAATCTGCCTCAAACGTGGAACCCCCCCTACTTCGTCCACAATTATCATGATTTGTAATATCAAAAACATAAACCAGATTTTCTTTTTCAGTTTACTGTATCCACAGCAATTCCAAACAATTGTCTTTGAATTGCTTTCACCATCATTTCAGGGTCCTGATGAGAAAATACACTAGCACCCAACTCTGCTCTGTGAACGACATTATCAAAAGCGAAGACCGGTTTTCCCTTTTCAAATGCCCGATCTACAATAGAATCCACCTGATCCCAATGATTAATATCCAGATAGATTTCTGATTGATCCAATAAATCCTCTATAATATCGTCATGATGGACGTTTGTGTATAACGTTACATTGTCATACTTTTTAAAGGATTCTAAGCAATCTGAAACATTGGTCTTGGCTGCAATATGAAACGAAACTTCTGGAAGATTTTCTACCAAATAAGTGAGGTTTTCCAGAGTGTCCGAGGCTGTCAGTGTAAACACATGGTGCTGTAATTGTGGCCGCTCTTTTATGATGAGTTCCTCTTTACTTACAACAATGGAGTTACTTGGAATATCCTTATGAATGACTGCTCCTGCACCAATAATGACGTTGTCACCGATCGTGACTCCCTTAAGAATCACAACATTGGCACCAATCCAACAATTTTTTCCGATCGATATCTTTCCATAATTAAAGGCGATTTTTTCTACGTGATAGTTAGAATATTGATGATTATGATCAAAAATACGAACCCCATCTCCGAACATGGTATCCTTACCAATTTCAATATGATGTTCACAACGAATAGAACAGTGATTATTGAAGAAAACACGATTCCCGAGCTTTAGGGTTGCACCATTTCCCACCTCTAGACAAACAAAGGAACGCAAGGTGATATCCTGCCCCAATTCAACGTGAGCCGTAGGGTCAATGGTAATCTGTTGAAAATTACCGTTCAAATGAAAGTCTGCCATCTTAATCTTGCGCCTTTCTCATTTTCCTGATTGCTTCCGCCATTTCTTGCCAATGCTCTCTTGGAAATGTACGTTGGTGGTGTTTCCGAGATTTTAAATCATCAAAAGCAAAAATAGGTTTATCCTCAAATCTGAAACCATCAAGTATTTCTAAAGTCTTCTCTCCTGGATTGATATCAAGTAACAAATCACTTGTTGATACCAATTCCAAATCTAGGCTACGCATATTATTAATACCAGAATAGACTGTTACATTAGGATATGTAATCAATCTCGCTAAGCTATCTGATACAATGACACGGGCAGCAATATTAAAGTGAACTTGAGGAAGAGCTTGAATCAAATCCTCCAAGTGAGGAATTTCAGCAATGCTAGTATAAACTAGACAGGTAAATGGTCTACCTTTAGGATAAAGCGCCCTACTCTGCAATGGAGCCAAGCTAACATTCTCAGCTACATCAGACCAATCCAACTGTGCATAGAACCACCACACATCGCGATAAGTTTGCGCTGCCAGAGGAAACCATGGTTTTCTATGGGACAGATAATGAATAACTTTGGGATATTCTTGTCCTTCTGGTAATTGATAATCTGTAAAATGGCTATGCAAAACAACATGGTTAAAGTCAAATGGAAGTTCATACCAATTATTTTCAAAGACCATATTCAAGATAGACTGATCGGCTTGATCAACCTTATCATGCCACTCATTAGTCATTTCGATAAGGTGCCTACTCATCTGTTCCTGTCTCCAGTATGCATTATCAATAACTAAAAAGCCTGCATTGAAGATTTCTCGGTGGTAAAAGACACGTCCCCCATAATCTCGGACTGCCGCAACAGGATATCCCTTTAGATCCATTGTAAATAGATCATCAAGTGACCCCGTCACTACCATATCACAATCCATATAAATTACACGGTCCTCTTTGACAAAATCAGAAATAAAATAGCGTAAAAAAACAGTGTAGGAAATATCCGTGCGATATTGGGAAATCTGTGCACTACTTACTCGACAATTAACAATCTCACTACCAAATCGTGCAAGGTGACGGTTTAGCCCCTTAAACCATTCTTGTGGAAAATCACTGTTAATTATATAAAAACGAATATTGCGATGGTGATAGAGAATAGATTTGATTGTAGTTACCACCTGCTCAACATAAGGATAGTTTGCAGCAAGTACAATTGATCGTTTTTTCCCATTATAGTGCTGTGGTGCTAAACTTAATACCTGATATTTTTCCTTGATTCGACGATAAGCTTCTGTTCCTTCTAAGCCCTGAGATGCTCCATTTGTCAAGCAAGACTCTAACATCATACGATAAACAGTCATATGCTTCTCGAGTGGATAACCCCTGCTAGCTAACAAGGCAAGACGCTCTTCCATAGCATATACCAATGCTGACATCCAATCTTCAGTCCAAGTTCTAGATAAACTTCCTGGTCTTTCTCGGTAAGCATACAACCCCTTGTTGAGGTAGATTACGCGCTCGCTCATTAAATAGGCCTTAAGATTAAAAAAGCCATCCTCTCCAATCTGTCCTTTTGGAAAAAGTAGATCTTCAAAAAGAGTGCGTTTATAAAGTTTCCCCCAAGCTGAAATCAGAGCAAAGCTTTTATTGAACTTGGTTTCATATAGACCCTCAATCAACTGAGCAGGAGAATACACTTGTTCATAATAATCCTCATCAGTAATATAAAAATAAAAAAGACTATCGGCCTCATTAAAGAGATAATAATTGGTAATAGCAATGTCAGCATCATAAGCCTTAAGCTTATCATGAAGCTCTTCAACATAAGTATGTTCTACCCAATCATCCGAATCTACAAAGGTCACATACTCACCCGTTGCTTGACGAATACCGACATTTCTTGTATCAGAAATCCCAGTATTTTCTTTTGCAAAGTAAGATATTCGTGAATCCTTACCAGCATACTCACGGCATATGGCGTCACTTCCATCTGTTGAGCCATCATTTATAATAATAATTTCGAGATTCTGATAGGTTTGTTGAAGGATACTATCTAGACACTGTCTAAGGTATTTTTCAACATTAAATACGGGTACAATTACACTAACTTTTTCTGTCATATTTATTTCTTCTTTTATTATTTATAGCACATTATAGTTGTCCAAGCTTTTACACATACGAAGAACTCTAACAAGAACTTCTGTGAGTGAATCATCAACCAAATAAATGGATACAATATTGAGCCTAGTCATCTTCGGGTAAATATTCTGCAATAAAGGCAGAAATATCCTTACTCATAATTTTATCAAGTCGTTCTGAAATTACATGCTCTGGCCAATCCCACCAAGAAATCTTTTGCATGTTGAATCGGTCATTAGCATCTGCAATACGATAGCGAATCAACTTGGCTGGGTTCCCTCCAACAATAGCATAGGGGGATACATCCTTAGTAACCACAGATCCTGCAGCTATAACCGCACCGTCACCTATAGTTACACCAGCCATAATCTGGACATTATTCCCAATCCAGACATCATTACCAACCCTAGTAGGAGATTGAAGGGTGTGATCGTCTTCTATATCTAAGGTCTTATCTGAATAAAACCGCTCTAAACTTTTAAATGGATAGGTAGTCACCAATTCCAAATTGTGATTTGCCGTCACAAAATAAACATTCTGACCAATAGAACAGTAATCCCCTATAATTACCTTTCCACCATGATCATAGTCAACTAAAAAGGGGATACCATAGGTATGTGGACCAACTGACAATGCTCCATAATCAATCAAAAACCTACTGGTAAACTTCGTCTTAAAATCAAAAAGATCAGATTTCATATCATAGAGACGAAGTTCCAAAGGAATAGAGTGTTGATGCCAACCTTCCCAGTATGAATGTCCCTCTTCCTCATAGCAACAATCAAAAGTAGCAGTTAACTGCCTTTGATTAGAATATAAGCAGATCTGATTATTTCGAAAATCCCAAAAGCGTTCATTATCATGACCAGGACTGTCAATATCTCTAATGCTACCATCAGGTAATAATTGAAAAAAACGTTGATGCTGTCTATCCTTATGCGAAAAAACACAAAATCGGCCTGAAACATTCATCACTTCTATCTTCTCCTCCATGACCTAGGTGATGATAACCTAAGTACACCCAACCATTCACTAGTCAACACTATTCATTATCGGATATTATTATGATATTTTTGTCTTTTTCCAAAAATTATCCTTAGTCTTACTTTCTTTATTAAAAAAACCTTGTAAAGACACTATCTCTTTTTAGAAAAAATACCATAAAAATTACATATTACACTTATTCTAATTATAACTTATTTTTAGTCAAAGAGCCATTATCTCATTTTAATTTTTAAAACCTTTTATTTCATCTTTTTGAGAAATTAAAAAGACTGGAACAAATTGTCTCCAGTCTAAAAATATTTATTAGCTAAAAAACTGTAAAATTCTTCTTTCTATTTACGACATACCTATTGTACTAACAATTCTTGTTTATAGATATTTTCCCAGCAATACGTCCAAAAGTAAAGATATCCGGCAAAGAATTTCCACCAAGGCGGTTCCCAGCGTGAAGACCTCCAGCTACTTCTCCTGCTGCATAAAATCCCTTTATAATATCCCCATCTTCATTAATAACATGTGTTTAAGTATCAATCTTAAGACTTCCCATGGTGTGATGGGGTGCTGGTTTATGAAGCGTCACATAAAATGTTGCTACTTCAATTTGAACTGCACCCAAAGAGTTAGATTTTTCCTGTCTAACTTTGGCGGTCAGTACACTTCTTAACATCTCAGTACTTTTCTATAATATTATCACATTTCAAGTTCAGCCATAACTCCCAGCGAAAGCGGTCTTTAGCTATTGATTTTCGTTACCTACGATTAATCTTTCTGATTTTATATTGATAAGCTTAACACAATATCACATAAAACCTACATCCAAGTACAATCTAATAAGGTTATTAACTTTCCTCTTATCCTCATCCTACTCTTATCCTCATCCTAATAGTACAATTGGATAAAAGTTAGTAAGTCAAATTGACTCCTATTATAGGATATGTCTTTTGGTTCTCGTTAATTGACAGTAATTTAGTTTTTATATTTCACCCCTTATCCACAATCTTAATGCGGCTGCTACCATCGTGCGACTTGATGATGGCTAGTTGCTGAGCAATACCTTCTTTCATGTCGTCCACGTGACTGATGACACCGACCATACGGTTTTCGCCAATTTGTTCTAGGACCGAGATAGCCTTGGTGAGGGCTTCTTTGTCTAGTGACCCGAAACCTTCGTCGATGAAGAGAGCTTCAACGACAGCACCCTTGCTGGTATTTTGGACAACTTCTGAGAGGGATAGGGCAATAGCTAGTGCAGCGATAAAGGTTTCACCACCAGACAAGGATTTAACGGAGCGTTCACTACCTGTCAGTTGGTCATAGACGTTGATATCCAAACCGAAGTGATCACGCGCCCTACGACCTTCCTCACTCAAGACAAAGGAATAGCGGTTATCCGTTAAGAGACCGATGTAGTTAGCATTGGCATAGTCCAAGATTTGTTGGAAATACTGACGGATAACGTAGACCTCAAGATTGAGACGACCAGTCAGAGCAGTATTTTCTCCCTTAACCACCTTCACCAAATCACTGAGTTCTTGGTGGGCCTTAAAGGCCTCTTGATTGCTGTCTTGAAGGGTTTTGGCTGCCTGGTAGGTAGCATTCGCATCCTTAAGCCCCTTCTCCATGACAGAGACCTGAGCCAATTGCGTATCGTAACTTTCCTGACCGGTTTGGACCTCTTGTGTTAAAGCGACCAAATCTGGTTTTTCTTGATTTTGGAGAAGCTCTTGGCTCTTACTAATCTGGGTCTGCAATTCTTGTTTAAGGGTTTGGTAACTTGTCAATTGGGCCTGAAGCTTAGGAATAGCTTGCTTGTTCACCTCAAGCAGCCAAAGCTGGATTTGCTCTAGGTCATTGGTGAGGGCACCTTCGACCTTAAGACTTTGGTCCAACTCAGCTGATAAACGTTTCATTTCTTGGCTGGTCTTTTCTTTAGACTTGGTCAAGCTCTCAAGCTGCCCCTTGATGCCTTGAATGTCGGCATGAAGTTGGTTGTAGGCTTCACCATTTTCCTTGACTTGCCTATTGTAGAGGTCCAACTCCTGCTTCGCAAGGGAAATTCGTTCTTGATAGACCTCTACAGACTCCAGTTCTGGATGAGCTTCCTTCAAGTCTTTTAGGCGCTCCTTAGCTTGATAAAGAGTTGCCTTGGCCTCTTGATAGCTCTTAGCCAAATCTGGCGCTTTTTCTTGGGCCTTAGCTAACTCCTCTTGACAATGGACAAGGTCTGCTTCTTCCTTATCATAGCGTTTTTGGAGTTCTTGATAATGCTTCTCAACAGCACTCAACAAGGTTTGCCCACGGACAGCTTCATAATCCTCTGAAAAGTCAAATTCAAACTGTCCCTTAACTTGTTCTTCCAGTTCTTGATAGTGTTTTTGAAGAGTTAACTTAACTTTAGCCACTTGGTCAAGCAAATCTTGACGTTTAGACTCAACTTCGCTCAAAGTAGCCTGACGGTTTGACAAGGTAGCGACTTGCTTTTCTTTTTGAGCTTGAAGTTCCTCCACCTGGTCCATGAGATCCTTCAAGGCCGCTTCATCAACCTGTGTCCCATCGACCTTAGGATGATCCAAGGAACCACAGACCATACAGGGCTGTCCATCTTCTAACTCTGCCTGCAACTGAGCAATCATGAGTTGACGACGTGAAGCCAAAGTCGTTCTTAACTTCTCTTCCAATTCATTTAAGATTTCTTGAGCTTGGTCACTATCCAAAGATAAGGTTTGATGACGTTTTTCCGTCTTTGCCAACTCCTGATTCAAGTCCTCTATGTCTTTCAGGTCCTGAGCCAGTTGCTTATCCACACTGTAGCCCACAGACTGGAGGAGTTTTTCAGCCTCATGTAAACTCTCTAAACTAAGACGATTGGCCTCCAAATCTGACAAGGACTGGGAAAGGAGTTCAATCTCTTTCGAAGCCTGTTGATAGCTTTCTTCCAACTGCTTGTAGTTAGCACTTGACTGTTTGATTTTCTCCTGCTCTTGGGCGAGACTCTGGGCATAGATAATAGCCTCTTTCCATACTTCCAGTTCCTCTTCTTTTTGAAGAAAATCCTCAGATTGGGCTGCAAGTGCCTCTTTTTGAGTCTTGACTTCCTCAAAAGCCTGCTCCTTAGCACTTAGCGCTTCCTGAGCAATCTCAAGGTCCTGTACTAATTGCAACAACTGCTTCTGATACTGCTTCAAGCTACTAATGGTTTCCTGCATCCCTTGGGCAAACTGCAATTCCTCCAGATGCACTTTAGCCTCTGCCTGTTCTTGAGCACCCTCCTCAATTTCCAGACGGTAACGCTCCTTGGCTTGCTCCAATTCTTGGAAAATCTTAGCCAAATCTTGGGCAGTTTGTAAGCTCTTTTGCAGTTTAGTCAAATCTTCATGAGCATCCTTCAAGATGCTTTTTTGCTCTTCAAGATTTTCTTGACGTTGCGCCAAAAGTTCTTCAAGACGTGCCAATTTTTCAGAAGCTGGGGTTTGGGCTAAGACAGTTAATTCTTCCTCAGACCAAACCTGACTGGCAAAATGGCCATCTAGCTGAGCCTGGCGTTTCTCCATATCCTTGTTGCTCTGACGAAGACGCTCTTCCAAACTCTTTTGAAAACGGTCAAAAATACCTGTTCCAAAGATTTTCTTTAAAATTTGAGTCTTGGTCTTGGAATCTTCTTTCAAGAAACGGCTGAAATCATTTTGCGGAAGGAGGATAATCTGTTTGAATTGTTCGGCATTGAGGCCCAAAATCTGCTCAATCTGGTCACTAACTTCCTTGATTTTATCCCCAAGCTTTTCAATTTCCTGACCACCAATCTTATCCACAATGACTAAGGAAGCCGTCGCTTTTTGAATGGTCGTACCACCACCACGCTTGGCCCTCTCCTGCTGGAGAACTCGCTCAATGCGATAAAGGTGCTGGCCCTGTTGGAAGTAAAAAGTCACCTTGGTCAAATCATCCTCTGGACCAGCAAAGGTCGACCGCATCTCCTCAACATTACGATCACCACTGGTCGTCGCAAACAAGGCCACCGTCATGGCATCAAAGAGAGTACTCTTACCAGCCCCTGTGTCCCCACCAATCAAAAAAAGGGGAGCATGGTCAAACTGGGTGAAATTGATGACTTCCTTACGATAAGGTCCAAAATTGGTCAATTCTAACTGGACTGGTCTCATTGTCGGCTCCTTCCAATCTCCTCAAAAATACTTTCCACAAGGGCTGTTTGTCTCTCAGACAAGACATCGCCCCCAGTCACTGTCTGGTAAAAATCAGAAACAATTTCCTGCGGCGATTGCATTTCCAAATCTTTTAAGTGCTGATCAACAGTCACGTTTTCTTCCTTGACATCACCCAAACGACTGAAGGTGATTTCCACAATGTCTGCCCCATAAATTTCTTCCAGACGGGCACGCACATTGATACCTTCTAATTCCTTACGGCTGGACAGTTGAATATCAAAGGCAAACCAAGCCTTTTGACAAGGCTGTTCCTTATAAAATTCAGGTGATACCAAGGTTTCAAAAGGTTCCTGAAGGGTCACGATTGGCCGTCTGACCTCTAGAGGATGGAAGGTCTGAGACAAGTTACCAGTCGCATCCAATTCAAGAATATAGACACCCTTCTCTTCCTTACGTTTGGCTTCTTTGACATTAAAGGCGACCGGACTGCCCGAATATTGCACGCGCTGGGTCGGACTGGCAAAGCGCGTATGGATATGCCCCAAGGCCACATAATCGAAAGCCTTGAAAAGGTCACTGGTCACATTGGTAAGCCCACCCACCGTATTACTGGTTTCAGACAACATCAATTCTCGAAGACCTTGACCATCGCTATCATCCTTCTTAGAAACCGCAAAATGCGTCACCAAGATATGTGACTTGTCGGGATCAAAGGCCTTTTCCATATCTTCAAGAATGTAGGTCAAGGCATCACCAATCCCCTGAATTTCCTTATCCTCATCATCCTTATAGTAAATACGAGCATCAATAGGATCGATAAAGGGAAGGAGGAAAATCTGGCAACCCTCCAACTCAATGGGCTCAAAAGCCTCCTCCAAACGTGTGCTTAAATGAAGACCCTGAGGTTGAAAAAAGTCTCGCCCAAAATGCAAGCGTTCAGCCCCATCGTGATTACCACTAATGGCATAGACGGGAATCTGCTCCTCCAAGACCAAACGTGCCAAGGTCTTATTAAAAAGTTTAATGGCATCCACAGGCGGCACCGCACGGTCATAGAGGTCACCAGCAATAATGACCCCATCCACCTGTTCACGAATTGCCAAATCCACAATCTGTTGAAAAGCCCACTCCTGCTCCTCCAGCAAAGACCAGCCATTGAGGGTTCGCCCCACATGCCAATCTGACGTATGTAAAAACTTCATGACAGTCTCCTCATTCGTTTTGTCTTACTCTATTGTACCTTATCACGCTAAATACTGCTTAAAAGATTCACAAACATTTGGAGCTTTCCTGAGTTTTGTCTACAAAGACCCAAAAAAATCTCTCCCGAGCAATTCACTCGAGAGAGATTTTATTTTTGGAATTTATGAGAGATAAGGTGTGGAAATCTTAGTCTTGGTTTTTACGACGATTCATAGCCGCAAGTCCTGACATAAGTCCCATAACAACAACACCCATTGCTGCGAGGTTGTTATCTGACTCACCTGTTACTGGCAATTGTTCGTCGCCTTCTTTAGCTTTATCAGAACCATCTGCCTTCTTACCATCTTTGTTTCCAGATTTCTTCTTATCTGAACCTTTACCATCTGAAGCGCCATCGGCTGCTGATCCAGATCCTTTAGATCCTTTAGATCCGTTTGAGGCCGCTTTTACAGCTTTAGAAGTTGAATTTCCACCATTTCCAGATTGACCATTATTACCATTTGAAGGTGTTGAGCCATCTTCGACCTTACGATAGATATAGGTCACGACTGTTTGACCTTTTGTCATCTTGTCTGTAGATTTACCTTCTTGACGAATCAATTCGTATTTCACACCATTACGGTAGATATAACGGTCACCGTGAACGTTAACTTCAGAACCAACAGAGTTAGTGATAACGAGTGGCATCTTGATTTGGTTGCCATATTCATCACGGTAGATGACAACGATAGTACCAAGGTCTTTGTTAGTTGTTGGTTTAGCAGGTTCTGCGTTAGTTAACTTATAAATAACCTTTGTATCATCACCAGGGTTGCTTGGTGTCACAGCAGTCTTCTCGGCCTTGTAACCTTTCACTTCAGGAACAAGTGTCATGGCAGCCTTAGTTGGATCGTTAGGATCATTTGTGTAAGTAACTGCTTCAACACCTGGGATTGGATTACCTTTTTCGTCAACAGCAATAATCTTACCAAATTTAGTGTAAGTAACAGTTTCAACCCTGTTGTCCATAGTGACATCTTGAGAAGCCACACGGCCTTTATCGGCGAAATAACCGTTAACCAATGGTGTGATGACGAGGTCGAACTTAGTCTTATCAGCCTTCCATTCACCTGCAGTAAGAATGTCACCTGTTACAGAATCAAGGGTCAATGAACGTTTCCATTGTGCCTTTTGAACACTGTCTGCTGGCAATTTAGCATTGCTGTTCTTGCTTGCATAGTGAACAGTGTAAGTAACATCTTTAAGGTAAGCATCCTTAGCTGGCCATTTTGGACCGTTTGGTTGGTTAGGATAGATTGGAGTTCCTGGTTCGTGTGCATTGTCTGGATTAAAGTCAAGTGCTACACGTTTGAAGCTTACTGTCCAAGCTTGGTCAACTGTGCTATCCAAGTCAAAGCTTGCACCAGCTGGGTAACCATCTCTCACAAGGGCATAGCCAAGGTCTTGATAGTGTTTGATACGTTCAGCTGTTGAGTAGTTAATCGCTTCACCAGACTTACCAGCCAAGGCAACAATTTCAAGGGTTGAACCACTTGTTTCATCACGGTAGGTAACGCTTGCTTTTTGATCGTTCTTAACGTAAACAACCTTAGTATCGCTAGACAAGTCACCTGGTGTGGCAGGTACAACCTTAACAGTGTAGCCAGGAATGCTTGGAAGCGTCTTGTCAATAGCAATCATCTTAGTCGCATCATTTGGATCGTTTGTGTAGGCAGTTGTTGATACACCTGGAATTGGATTTCCATTTTCATCCACAGCGATAAATTTACCAAAGGCTTTGTATGTCACTGTGTCTGTTGCATTTGGTGCATCTGGAGTAACTGTCTTACCACCTGCTACAGCTTTATCAGCATAGTAACCAGTAACAACCGGAGTCTTAACTGTTCCATAAGTATGAGTCGTTTCAGTCCAAGTTGTTGTATTAGTTGTTGGGTCTTCTTTACCGTTGAAGCTAAAGTCATTTTGAGTGTTAGCAGCTGGTGTCTTCGTATCAGCACCAGTGTAAGTCACTGTTTGACTTGTTGCTTTAGTGACATCTCTAGTGTCTTTTTCAACGATAATGTGGTAACGGTATCCTGGAGCTAGGTATTGACCACCACCATTGGCATCAATTGAAGCATCCAAACCTTGTGAACCGTTAGCAAATTGAACAAGGTCAACGACACGACTTTGGTTACGGTCCCAAGAACGTTCAGAACGGATAGTTGCAACACCGTTGTTATAGTCGTATTGACGTTCTGACTTCAAGACATCTACGTAAGCATTAGCTTTTGATTTGTCAGCAGTTGCATACTTGATGCGGTATCCTGCTGGTACTGGTGGAAGTTCTGTTACACCAGCATCGTAGATTTTATTGTAAGTCTTACCGTTTGCTGTAATTGTTTCAGTTGAGTTATTGATACGGTAGGTTGAAGATCCAGGGATCTTGTTTCCTGCTTCATCAACATAGTCAATAATACCAAGGTTAGCATAGTTTGGTGTAACAAAGAAATTACCGTTTTCAATAAAGTCATAAGGTCTCACCCCCCCACGGTTATCACGACCGACTTTGAGGTGGTTGATGTAGTCAATGTTAACAAAGTATTGTTGACGCCCTGGTAAATAGTCAAGTTTGTAGCCGAGGTTTGTCAAGTCAGGGTTTGTTGAGCCTGCTCCAGCATTTGTCAAAACAGCAACCGCATCAGCTGTACGAAGGCTACGGTTTGATACTGCAAGACCCATAGCGTTGATGAGATTTTCAGAGTTAAGGCTTGCTTCAGCAGCATTCAATTCACTACTTGTTACAGCCAACTCGCTAGTCGCTACTTTAAGGACGCTATTTACAGCGTTAGTTGTAGACTCTTCACTGGCAGTTTCTGCTGCAGTCGCAACTGAAGCAGCCGCACTTGTTTGTGCTGATACTTGACCAGCAGCTGGAGTTTCTGCTACAGCTGTTGAGCTAAGAGCTTGTGCACTAGTAGCTACAGATGAAACATTTGCTACTGCAGATTCAGAGCTCGCTTGCGATGCAGCCTGAGAAGCTACTTCTGAACTAGCTGCTGTTTGACTAGTTGTTGAAGTTGCTTGGCTGTTTTGAGCTACTGATTGGGGTTGTTCACTAGCCAAGGCCACAGTAGAGACTGAACTTGGTGTGTTTTCTGTTGTTGCTGGAGCTACTGATGCTGTTGTTGGTGTTGATTGCTCCACGACGACATCTGGCTCAGCAGTTGTTTCCATACCTGCGGTAGTTGGTGCTACCGTTTCGTCAGCTTGGGCACCCTGTGCATTTGAGAAGATTGAAACTCCCAAAAGGACAGAGGCCACACCAAAGCTATATTTTCTTAATGAAAAACGTTGGCGTTTATTAAACATATCTCTCATAATAATAAATTTCCTCAATATCCAAATTACTTTATATACGATTTCCATTTTATACTATAATTATTAAATTGTCAAATATATACTAATAATCGTGTAAAAGTTTAACTTTTATTAAAAAACATTAATTTAAAACTTTTATCTAAATCCTTTGAAACATCAAATCGTTCGTACTTTTGTTTAGCACAATCCCCTATTTTGTCAGTTCTATAATTTTCAAAATACTTTTATATCAAACCATCTTTTATTAAAAACGTTCGTCACTCTAACCTTATTTTTTAGTTATAGTGATATTTATTAAAATTCAAAATTCTCTCCCTTCAAAAGGAATTTTTTTATGGCTTAACTCATATCTCTCTCAATCCCTTGCCAACACTGACCTAAAGGCTCCTACCACCGCATTCCCAACAGTATCAAAAACCCCTTTGGCATTTACCAAAAGGGTTTCTTTCATCTATTATTTGAAAATAGAACTTGTGAAACTATCTGTCTCTTGTAGGAGTCTCTTATAGACAGCTTCTTTGAGTTTTGTCGTATGGCTTGTTGACACAGATTTATTGCCATTATTATCTGTTTTAAGACTTGCAGCGTCTTTGGCGACTGCCGCTTTAAACAAGGCTAACAAATCATCGTAAGAGCTTACTGATGTACCATCAATCGTAACGGTCGTCAAACCATGTGACGCTTTTTCTTTCACTTCTTTAAAGTAGGCCTTCTTGAAGTCTTCTAGGGAGTTGAACTGACCCTCAGAAATCTTGTTAATGATAAAGTCATCACCTAGGGTGCTCTTACCAGCCGCTTTTGCTTCTTGTTTATACTTGTTGGTCGCATAACCTAGGAAGCCTTTTTCATAGCCGTAGTAACCCCAGAGTCTGAAGGTATTGTGCTTGAAGGACATAGCACCTGGAGAGCCCTCACTGGTATTACCACCATAAATAGCAGACATCATAGGCACATTGACATAGGCAGAAGAAAAGTCCTCCGGTTTATAAACACCATTTCCAGGTCCACGATTGGTCATGAGGTTATTATCCACAAGGTCATCAATAGTGGTCAAACTAATAGCCTTTTCGCTATCACTTAGAGCACGCACCTTGTCGTATTGGTTTTTACTATTGCCTCGTAGCTGTTTATCTACCTTCTTGAACCATGCGTTATTGAGCTCTTGCTTGCCTTGACTGAGGACTGCTTCTCCTTCAAGTGAATCTAGAAGCATAAGGGTATCGTTGTAGCCCTTCATGTAACGGTCGATGGCCTCACGAGAGTTCAACTTGTTTGGATTGGTGTTGTACCACTGGTTACCATCGTTGGCTCTTTCAAAGGTCATGTTAAGGCCTAAGGCACCGTATTCACCTTGGTGACCTTGAGTAGCTGGTGATTGCAACATTCCTTGGGCATAGGCTTCAACATTTGTTCCTTCACGACGACCAAAACCTCCAAAGTAGGCAATACGGTCATTGATATGGGTTGTTTCATGAGTGAAGGCTGATGCACCGTACTCACTAATCATGTTAGACATGACGAAGGTAACCTTGGCACGATTATCATATGGATTGTCGTAGATGGCAGCATAGGCACCAGCCATAGCTCCGTTATCACCGTAGTACTCACCGACTGGTCCATAGATTTCACGGATTGGCGCATAGACTTCCGTACTGTTCTTAAATTGGCCGTAGCGCTCTGGCCAACCTGGCCAACCATGACCCCAGACATAGAAACCTTCCCAGATTGGATTGACAATGTCTTTGAACAATTTGTTTTTGACATTATCTGCGGCCAATCTTTGCCAGAAATCAAGGTAGTTGATTTGACGTTGAGCCGCTAGATCAATCTCAGGTTTCAACTTTTCTAGGGTTGTGTTGTACTTGTTAGCTGTACCATAAGACATGGTGTCATAAGTAGAAATCAGGAACATTTCTGTCTTATCAAGGTTCAACAATGGCAAAATCATCTTGCGGTGGAGACCACGACTGAGGTTGTCATAAACACGATACTTGTGCTCACCAACACCTTCATTTTGAGACGCTTTCTCTACAACGTAGACCTTATCCTTAGCGGCATCAATGAACCAATCATTCATATTGTCGATAGTGGTAAAGAGTTTTCGGTTGTAGTTGAGGAAGTCGGTAAGATCACTAGAAAGGGTACTCTTAGCGAGAACTTCACCGAAAGCATCGTAGGTTCTTGAACCACTGATATTATTTTCCTTAGAGCCAATCTCAATCAAACGGTCAAGGACATCCACATTTTTACCATAGAAATCTGGTTTGAAGAGCATGATTTCTTTGATGTTAAGATCATCAAACTTCACACCGTAATAACGATTCAAGTAGGTCAAGCCTAGCAAGAGGGCTGCTTTATTCTTCTCAACCTTGTCAAGAATCATTTGTTGAGCAGCTGGTGATTGGTTAAGCTGGTGATCTTCATTTTGAACCAGCTTAGTCACAAGGTTCGTCAAATTAGCCTTAACAGCCTCAAAGCTTTCTTCCAAGAAGAGGTTCTTGATAGCATTGACCTTATTTGGACCTGTACGACCAAGTTTTTGGTAAATTGGATCAGACTGCAACTCAATCGGTTTTAGGATATCAACGATGCCATTGATAAGGCTTGAGTGGTCTTTCTGAACGATATTTGGAGTGTACTTGATACCCAAATCAGTGACAGTGTACTCCTTAACATTGCTCAACCCTTCTGAACTCTCTGAAAGCTTGAAGTAGTCTTTGCTTCCATCAGCATAATGAACAATAATCTTATTAGCATCGCTTAAGTCTGTAACAAAATTACTGTCATTCATTGGAGTTACTGAGAGCACTTCTTTGGTATTCAAGTTGTGGTCTTTAGCTAGTTTGTTTGCTTGGTAGACAATATAATCCTTGTTGTAGAATGGCTGGAATTTCTCAATATTCTTGTAAGCCTGCTTGTATGCTGGATTATAGTCTTGAATATTGACAAAATGTGCTTGACTAGAAGCGTTATTAAGGGTATTCAACGCGTAAGGCTCGCTGACAAAGGTATCAGCTGTAATCTTGTAACCTTCAACACGCTTGTCAGCTTCTTCCTTAGTCAAATGTTTGAGTTTTTTAGGACTCTTGGTATCTTTACCAGTACCATCTTCGGCCGAGCTATAACCAACAACGCCAAAGAGATCTTTGATATGAGGACCACCATCTTCATCATTGACATCATTAGAAGCAAAAATTTCTTGACCTTTAATAACCTTGGCGTAGGTCACGTTGTCTTGAACAGCACCGTATGGCCAAGTCTTAGCGACAATACCACCGACATTTCGTGTGTTTTTAACATCAAGAACACCCTTGGCTACTGAATTGGTCACCCTAGCCTTAGTTCCTGACTTCCAACTGTTAAGCATGTAAGTGACAAATGGCACCAGCATACTTGCATTGGCATTTTGAGCTGTAATAGTCGCATCGACATAGGCCCTGTTAACGAATCCCATGTAGTTTGAACCAGCAATTCCACCAACTGTCGAGTTATTACCGACAGAGTCAATCTTACCGACAAAGGCGACATTCTCAATCTTGCCATCTTCATCAATCTTATTGACGATACCAGCCACGTCATTGTTACCAGTAACTGAACCAGTCACCTTAACATCTTCAATCAGACCTTTGTTTTTAAGGTTAAATCCAAGTGTCGCGATTTGATTTTGATCAGGGCGATTGATGTCTACATTTTCAAAGTTGATATTCTTGATAGTTCCGCCATTGATAACATTAAACAATGGATGCTCTAAATCATAGATGGCAAAGCGTTTGTCACCATCACTGAGCAACTTACCAGTAAATTCTGTCGTGATGTATGATTTGCCGTTTGGAACGACGTGACGAGCACTCATGCTTTGACCAAGTCTAAATTCACCTGATGGATTTGCTTGAATGGCATTGACCAACTCAGCAAAATCATAGTAGACATTGGCTTGGCTAGCCTTAGGTTTCTCAATGTAATAGCTATAGGTTTGTGCAAAATGGTTTTGGGCATCACGTTGTACCAAATTGTCCGCTTCTGCAGTTACCTTATAAACCGCCTTGCCATCAACTGTTGTTTCTTCGATGGCTTTCACTGCCAAGTAAGTCGTCTTTTGATCCGCAGAAGTCAGTTTCAAGTAGTAATTCGTGAGATCTTGAGGCACAGCTGTCAGACGAGTCTCATCCACTTCTGTTTGATTGTCATACTTGATCAAATCTGTACGTGCAAAATCTTTAAGCTCAACCTTCTTGAGATCCAGTTGGAGAGTTTGGTCTGCCAAAACCTGACTCTCCTCACCATTGCCACGATCAAAGGTCATGGTTGTTGTAAGAGTATAAGGCTTGTAATAGTCTAAGTTGGTTAGGTCAGCAGTCAAGGTCGTGCTAGGAATATCAAGCGTTTGAACAACCTGTCCATCTTGCTTAAGGACCGCTTTAATAGTCGTGATAGTTGCTGAACCTGGATTAGTCAAGTTGTAGCTAAGTTTAGCACTTCGACCCAAGTCATCCTTGTCAATCTGTGTCAGCGTAAGCACTGGTTTTTCAGATACCTTAGTTCCTTTGCGAACGATACGATCTTGGACAGGCACTAGCACTGTTTCAGTAACAGTTGGTTCTTCAGCAGTCTTGTTTCCCTTATAGGTCTTATAAACCTTGGTGATTTTATTTTGGCCTTTTTGACCTTCTTGGACAACCTGTAAAGTGCCTTTCTCAAGTGTGTCATCTTCTTGGACAATTTCTTTAAACGGAAGCTCTACAATAGATTCTTCGGTCGTTGTGCCATCTAGAGGCTTACTGCCACGACGGATTTTTCTAGGTTGTGGCACCTCAATAACCTTACCTGACACAATAGTCGGCTCACCAACCTTAACACCATCAATGGTTTGGTAAATTTTCTGGATTTCTTGGCTACCTTTTTTACCCTCTTGCTCGACCACTTCTTCATCCACATACTTGTTATCATCCGTAATCACTTCGATAGGATAATCGATGGCTTGCGTTTCAGTCTCTGTGATACTGCCGACAACTGGGGTATGAACAGGATTCTCAGGTTGAACAAGGGCCTCACCTTCGTGGCCTGATTCTTGTGTTCCTTTGGCACTGGTAGTGTCGCTATTGATTGAACCGGTGTACGCTGGATTGACAGGCTGAACCACAGCTTCACCTTCGTGACCAACTTCTTGCGTACCATTGGCACTTGTAGTATCGCTACTGATTGAACCGGTGTACTCTGGAGTGGCGGGTTGAACTACAGCTTCACCCTCGTGACCAACTTCCTGGGTGCCATTGGCACTGATTGGTCCGGTATACTCTGGGGCTACGGGTTGAACAAGAGCTTCACCTTCGTGACCTGATTCTTGCGTACCATTGGCACTAATTGGTCCGGTATACTCTGGATTAGCAGGTTGAACCACAGCTTCGCCTTCGTGACCTGACTCCTGAGTTCCCTTTTTCCAACTGATTCCCTCACTATCCTTATCAGCTGTACCCTGATTTACTGTAGTCTCTTCTTTTATTGAAGACTCAAGCCCCTGCAAAGTATTCTCCAAAGGTTGTTCAAGCTCTGGCTTAGCTGAGTAACGCAGATAACCGACATACTCATAACCATCAATTGCAATAACACCTTTAGCTAGGTCCGCCTCGTCTGCAACAGCAAGGGTCTGATTATAGGCCTGCAACTCCTTGTTTTGCAAGGCAAGAACCTCTATTGGCACAAGGAGACTTTGCCCAGCGGCCCCAATCAAGACCAAGCCAATAATCTTTTTACGATGTTTTTTTGAAAAGAGCAACACAGCCATGGTCGCCGTTGCTAGTCCTAAACCTGACGCTACCCAGTCAGAACTTCCTGTCTGAGGAAGACTAGTTTGCGTAGCACCCTTACGTTTGTAGACCAAATAAAAAGTATCTTCATTCTGGTAGTCCTCAGGAATAGCATGGACCACTTGCTGTTGCTCTTCAGCTGTTAATTCATTTTCAGCGACATAGGCCATGTGTACCGTTGCATCCTTAGTAACCTGATCTGCAGAGACTGGTTTAGACACGAAAAAACCACCTGCTAACAAGAATGTCCCGATAGCAACTGGTCCTACACCTACCGACAACTTACGAATGCCGTATTTTGTCACTTTTTCAAAAACATGATTTGCTTGTTTCATTCAAAATCTTCCTATAAGTTAATCCTTGTACCCCAAATGGGCGTCAAAAACAAAGACATTATTGAAAAAATACGCACTCTATACATTTATTAACCTTCTTCCAAAGTCTATCGTATCTTTTTTTTAATCATTAAGCAAGTATTTTCTCTAATTTTTAATCAATATAAAAAACGAGTTGTGATTTGCAGCTAGGACTTCATGACAACCAATAAACCTTTTCACATAAGTATTTTAGTACATATCAATATTTATAATAATCTTTTCCTGAAATTTAAACCACTGATCTGTTTTGCATAAAATAAATCCTAAAATCTCTATTACTTAACCTTATATCTAATATTTTAATAAAACACCAAATCATCTTTAAGATAGATACAAAAGAGACCCACCCCTATCGGGATGAGTCTCTTTTTCGAAAACTGAAATAGTCTAACTAACTATATTGAGGGATTTAACCTATGAACTATCTTAGTCTTCTTTT
This sequence comes from Streptococcus sp. HMSC072D03, assembly GCF_001812855.1. Lineage (NCBI taxonomy): Bacteria > Bacillati > Bacillota > Bacilli > Lactobacillales > Streptococcaceae > Streptococcus > Streptococcus sp. HMSC072D03. The sequence continues at coordinate 5,229 of NZ_KV810624.1, read as the reverse complement.
TTGCGTTTTCCTGCCAAACCTAGTCCAGCTGCCGCAAGGATTCCTCCGAGAGCCATAGTTGCCATAGACGCATCATCACCTGTTTCAGGAAGTGCTGGTCCTTTAGGAGCTTCTGGTGTAGTTGGTGGTGTCACTGGTGGAACCACTGGAGTTGGAGGAGTCGGTGGTGTTGGAGGCGTAGTTGGTGGTGTAGTAGGTGGTGTGTTTGGTGGAGTTGTTGGTGGTGTATTTGGTGGGATAACAGTGTTGTTGAACTCAGTATCTTCTGGCAATTGAGAAATCGCTGTCAAGACTTTACCATCTTTAGTTACAGAAACAACAACTGTGGCTACCATCTTATCATAAGTAACAGTTGCATCGTTACCTTTTACTTCTTCTACTGTATAGACGTGATTACCTTCTTCACCACGTTTGTACTCAAGGGCAGAGAACTTGATCTTACCATTAGCATCATTGCTTACAGTTTCGATAACATTACCCTTGCTATCTTTAAGTACAAAGCTAAACTCACCAGCTTTAAGTTGACGACCTTCAAGTTTCTTAGTGAATTCAAACTCAACCTTAGTTGGGATATTGACTACACGTTTTTCTGTTGGTTTTTCTGGTTTTTCAACAGATTTCTTAGTTGGGTCGTATTGGTGAACGATTTGTGACGCAGTATTTTCGATATCTACACCATCTTTGGCAGTGCCTTTGATAGTTGCAGGAATATCGAACTTGTAGTAGCGTCCGAATGCCAATTTGGCAGTATCAATCACTTGTGTATTTTCTGCATCACCAAGTGACTTAGTAAGGTCAGACTTAGACGTTGCAGTGATTACACCGTTTTCAACCTTGATATCAAACTTAGCTGTCACATCTTCCCCTGTTACAGAGTCGTATGCTTTAATATCTGCAACATTGATGTTCAAGTTTTCGCTGTCATATTTATCTGTAACACCAACAGATTGGATATTGTGAGCGTCAGTGAAGTTGTTTGTGTCAAGCCATACTTGGTAGACAAACTTATCACCTTTCTTGAGTGTCTTAGTATTGATATTTTCAGCTTCGTTGTTAGCTGTGCTGTCAGCGTAAGGATCCTTGTTAGTATCGCCTACTTTATCTTTCAACTCAGCATCATCGTCAACAAGTTTCATACCAGTGATATCGAATTTCTCTTTAGAAACAACGTATTTCTCTGGTTGGAACTTAGGTTTTTCTGGTGGACGAACAGTATTGTTGAATTCTTTATCAGCTGGGTCAGTAACCTTAGTGATAAGAGCTTTCGCTTTACCATCGTGTGATACTTCAACAGTGACAAGAGCTTTCATACCGTCGTATTGAACTGTGCTGTCAGTACCTTTAACTTCTTCTACTGTGTACTTGTAAGTACCTTCTTGGCCTTTCTTGTACTCAATAGCTTTGAACTTAACGTTACCTTTGGCATCGTTCTTAACAGTTTCGATTTCTTTCCCTGTAGAATCCTTAAGTACGAATGTGAATTCGTTCGCTTTAAGTTCACGGCCTTCCAAACGCTTAGTGAAGTTAAACTCTACTGAAACTGGAACACTGTTAACACGTTTTTCAGTTGGTACGTTTGGTTTTTCAACTTTCTTAGTTGTTGGGTTGTAGTAGTTAACAACTTGAGTAGCTGTATTTTCGATATCTACACCAGCTTTAATATCCTTCTTAACTGTTGCAGGAATATCAAATTTATAGTAACGACCAAACTCGAACTTAGTAGTGTCAATGACTTGAGTGTTTTCTGCATCGCCAAGTGACTTAGTGAAGCCATCTTTAAGGTTAGCTGTAATCACACCGTTAGCAAGTGAGATGTCGAATTTATCTGTAACATCTTTACCAGTTACTGAATCGTAAACCTTGATTGCTGATGCATCTACATCCAACTTAGTTTCATCAAAGTCATCTGTGATACCAACAGTTTGGATATGATCCTTGTTGTTAGCGTCAAATTGAGTTGTATCAAGCCATACTTGGTAGTAAAGTGTTTGACCAGGTTTAACTGACTTCGTATTCAAGTTTTCCAATTCGTTGTTTGATGCGTCATCAGCATAAGGGTTTGCATTGGTGTCTGAAACCTTGTTAGCCAATTCTTTATCATCATCAACGAGTTTAGTACCTGTTACATCGAATTTCGCTTCAGAAACAACATATTTTTCTGGTTGGAACTTAGGTTTTTCTGGTGGACGAACCGCATTGTTGAATTCTTTATCCGCAATTTGACCGACAGTTGCTACAAGAGCTTTAGCAGTACCATCATGAGAAACAGTGATTGTTACATTCGCTTTCATTGTATCGTATGTAACAGTTGCGTCTGTTCCTTTAACTTCTTCTACTGTAAACTTGTGAACGCCTTCTTGGCCTTTCTTGTACTCAATAGCTTTGAACTTAACGTTACCTTTGGCATCGTTCTTAACAGTTTCGATGACATTTCCTGCTTCATCCTTCAATTGGAAACTGAATTCGTTAGCTTTAAGCTCACGACCTTCCAAACGTTTAGTGAAGTTGAATTCTACTTTAACTGGAACGTTAACAACACGTTTTTCTGTTGGTTTATTTGGTTTTTCAACAGACTTAGTTGTTGGGTTGTAGTAATGAACGATTTGAGAAGCTGTGTTTTCAATGTCTACACCACCCTTAACGTCGTCTTTGACTTTACCAACAATATCAAACTTGTAGTAACGTCCAAAGGCAAATTTAGTTGTGTCGATAACT
>NZ_KV810624.1:0-2414 GCF_001812855.1 Streptococcus sp. HMSC072D03 | reverse complement strand
GCATCGCCAAGTGACTTAGTGAAGCCATCTTTGAGGTTGGCTGTAATCACACCGTTTTCAACCTTGATATCGAACTTAGCTGTTACATCATCACCTGTGATGCCATCATATGCTTTAATATCAGCTACATTGATATCAACTTTATCTTCTTCATAGTCATCTGATACACCAACAGTTTGGATATTATTCTTTTCAGTGAATTTAGTAGTATCCAACCATACTTGGTAAACAACTTTTTGTCCAGGATATACGGTCTTAGTATTGATGTTAGCTTTTTCATTATTAGAAGCATCATCAACATAAGGATTTGCATTAGTTTCTGCAACCTTATCTTTCAACTCTTTGTCATCATCAAGAAGAGATACTCCCTTCAAATCGAACTTAGTTTCATTAAGAATGTATTTCTCTGGATTAAATTCTGGTGTTTCTGGTGGACGAACTTTGTTGTTGAACTCTTTATCGTTAGCACTTGAAGCAAATCCGCCTGTTGAAGCGTGGTTAACGACAGTTGTAAGAACTTTGCCTTCCTTAGTAACTTTCACTGTTACAGTTGCTTTCATAGTATCGTATGTGATTGAAGCATCTTTACCAGCTACTTCTTCAACTGTGTAAGTGAATGTCTTACCAAGATCATCTTTATTGAACAAGAGTTTTTCAAACTTGATGTGACCATCTTTATCGTTGGTTACTGTTTGAAGAACTTTGTTGTCTTTGTCTTTCAATACGAAGCTGAACTCACCTGCAGTCAACTCACGTCCTTCAAGTTTCTTAGTATAGTTGAACTCGAGTGGAACTGGAACGTTGTTTTCACGTGTTTGAGTTGGCTTTTCAGGAGTTGTAACTTTTTTATTGAATGGGTTGTATTGGTGAATTGTTTGGTTGGCTGTATTTTCAATATCTACACCGTCGTTAGCATCAATGTCTTTAACAACAGCTGGGATATCAAATTTATAGTAACGACCAAACTCAAATTTAGTTGTGTCGATGACTGGAGTAGCATCTGTTGCACTAATAGCTTTAGTCAAGCCTGCTTTAGACGTACCGTAGAGAACACCATTTTCAACCTTGATGTCGAACTTGTCAGTAACATCAGCACCAGTGATACCATCGTATACCTTGATATCAGCAGCGTTGATGTCAAGCTTATCTTCTTCGTAGTTATCTGTGATACCAACTGTTTGAAGATTGCTTTCTGCTGTGAAGTCACGAGTATCAAGCCATACTTGATAGTAGATCTTTTGACCACGTTTGAGGGTCTTACCATTCAAGTTTTGGATTTCAACTTTATCAGTTGAATCGTCGTCATCAGCAAGTTTGTTACCAATGATGTCGAAGCTTGGTTCTGAAACAACGTATTTCTCTGGTTTGAAGTTAGGAGTTACGTTGTTATCGAAAATTCTGTCGTCTGATTCATAAGAATTTCCACCAACTGTAGCATAAGAGATAACTGTTGATAATTGATTACCTGCTGAAGGTTGAATAACTTTAACAGTAACGTTGACTTTCATATTGTCATAAGTAACTGTTGTATCAGTTCCTTTAACTTCTTCTACAGTGTAGTTAAAGGTCTTACCAAGATCGTCTCTTCCATAATTAATAGTAGAGAAAGTTACTTTGCCTTTAGCATCATTCTGAACAGTTTCAAGAACTTTTCCTGCTTCGTCTTTCAAGACAAAGTTAAATTCCTTATCTTTCAATTGACGACCATTAAGTGTCTTACCGAAGATTAACTGAATAGCCATTGGAACATTGTTGACACGCTTCTCAGTTGGTTTCTCTGGTTTTTCGGTCTTCTTAGTAGTTGGGTTGTAGTAGTTAACTACTTGAGCTGCTGTATTTTCAATTTCAGCACCATCGTAAGCACCGTCAGAAACTTTAGCTGGGATGACAAACTTGTAGTAACGTCCAAATTCGAACTTAGTAGTATCGATGATTTGAGTGTTTTCTGCATCGCCAAGTGACTTAGTGAAGCCATCTTTAAGGTTAGCTGTGATTACACCATTAGCAATTGAGATGTTGAATTTATCAGTAACATCTTTACCAGTCTTACCATCGTAAGCCTTGATATCAGATACCTTAACATCCAATTTAGCTTCATCATAGTTGTCAGTAATACCAACAGTTTGGATGTTATCCTTATTGTTTGCATCAAATTTAGTTGTATCAAGCCATACTTGGTAGTTAATAGTTTCGCCACGTTTCACGGCTTTCGTATTGATGTTTTCTGCTTCGTTGTTATCAGCTTTATCAGCGTATGGGTTCGCATTTGTTTCTGCGTACTTATCTGTCAACTCTGCATCATCATCAAGAAGCTTAGTACCAGTGATATCAAACTTACCGTTACCATCGCTAAGAACATATTTCTCTGGTTGGAACTTAGGCTCTTCTGGTGGTGTTACACGGTTGTTAAATTC
>NZ_KV810622.1:0-18527 GCF_001812855.1 Streptococcus sp. HMSC072D03 | reverse complement strand
TTTATTGTGCACTTATATTGTATATTCAAGATCTAAAACACCTCAAAAATATAATATTACGAGTATTTTTAAACACCAAAAAGAGCCGAGTAAACTCGACTCTCTCAATTATTGTCTGACGAATAATTGTATTGGGAACTTAATATTAATTAAGCTTCGATTTCAGATACGATACCTGAACCAACAGTACGTCCACCTTCACGGATAGAGAATGTTGTACCTTGTTCAACGGCGATTGGGTGGATCAACTCAACGTCGATAGTCACGTTATCACCAGGCATAACCATTTCAGTACCTGCAGGAAGTTCGATTGAACCTGTTACGTCAGTTGTACGGAAGTAGAACTGTGGACGGTAGTTGTTAAAGAATGGAGTGTGACGTCCACCTTCTTCTTTAGAAAGGATGTAAACTTCACCTTTGAATTTAGTGTGTGGGTTGATTGAACCAGGTGCAGCCAATACTTGACCACGTTCGATTTCATCACGTTGGATACCACGAAGAAGAACACCGACGTTATCTCCGGCAATACCTTCGTCAAGTTGTTTACGGAACATTTCAACACCAGTAACAACTGCTTTTTGGATTTCTTCTTTAAGACCAACGATTTCAACTTCGTCATTAACACGAACAACACCACGGTCGATACGTCCTGAAGCAACAGTACCACGACCAGTGATTGAGAATACGTCTTCGACTGGAAGCAACAATGGTTTGTCTGTGTCACGTTCTGGTTCTGGAATGTATTCGTCAACAGTGTTCATCAAGTCCATGATGATGTCTTCGTATTTAGAATCACCTTCAAGAGCTTTAAGAGCTGAACCTTGGATAACTGGAATGTCATCACCTGGGAAATCGTATTCTGAAAGAAGGTCACGGATTTCCATTTCAACCAATTCAAGCAATTCTTCATCGTCAACCAAGTCAACTTTGTTCATGAAGACGATAAGGTGTTTAACACCAACCTGACGTGAAAGAAGGATGTGCTCACGAGTTTGTGGCATTGGTCCGTCAGTAGATGCTACTACAAGAATCGCACCGTCCATTTGAGCGGCACCAGTGATCATGTTTTTAACGTAGTCCGCGTGTCCTGGCGCATCGATGTGAGCGTAGTGACGTTTTTCAGTTTCGTACTCAACGTGTGCAGTGTTGATTGTGATACCGCGTTCACGTTCTTCTGGAGCAGCGTCGATTGAAGCATAGTCTTTTGGTGTGTTAACTGCGCTAGGAAGACGACGAGCCAATACAGTTGTGATAGCAGCTGTCAAAGTAGTTTTACCGTGGTCAACGTGTCCGATTGTACCAATGTTAACGTGTGGTTTACTACGATCGTATTTTTCTTTTGCCATTTAGGAAAAGCCTCCAATAAAATATATTTTATAGATAGACAGTAGGCAATACAGTCTAACTTTACTCTACTATTCTATCAAAATGTCATAGAATTGCAAGTATTTTATATAGTTTTCAATTTTTCTTTAGGGTAATCACAATATTTCTTTCGGTATTTCTATTTCAACTACTTCTACAAGCTTTTAGTATTACCTTTACTAATGCAAAACGCTATCAAGTAAAAAAAGAAGCCGAATTAACGACTTCTTCTTAAAGGTACAATTTTTTCATCTTGATTTTGCATTTCTTGAGTCTGAGATAACTCGTCCTCAATAGCTTGAACAATATTATCACGCTTTTCGTTGGCAGCAATATTTAAAACAAAAGCAATCCCAACAGAAGTTACCAAAAGCGAGTTCCCACCTTGTGAAAGGAAGGGGAAGGTAACCCCTGTTGATGGGATTAGCCCTGAGATTCCTCCGATGTTAACGAAGACCTGCATTAGCATGAGAGCTCCCACACCAAGCGCCATCATAGAGTTAAATGGATTTCTGGCCTTAACTCCCACAATCATAATACGAAGAATGAGGAAAAAGAGGAGGGCCAGAATCAAGCCGGCTCCGATAAGACCTAATTCTTCAATAACAATCGAAAACACAAAGTCTGTTGTAGCTTCTGGTAAATAACCAGTTTTCTCAATTGAATTTCCAAGCCCGAGACCAAACCATCCTCCATTACTCATAGCATAGTATGAATGAGATAGCTGAAGACCAGATCCTGTCAAATCCTTGAACGGATTAAAATATGCTGCGAAACGCTTGGCAACATATCCAAAGATAGGTACCTTAGCCATGGTTTGAACCCCAACCAAGGCAATTAAGCCTAGGAAGGCCGACGAAATCCCTACAATACTGGCAAATAAGGCCGTAAACCAACGGTAGCCAACACCAGAAATTGAAAACATCACTACTGTAGTCAATACAATGATAGCCGCATTCCCCAAGTCAGGTTGGATAGCAACCAAACCGATCATACCAAGCAAATAGACACGCCAGTCATTAAGTTCCTTACCATTCCTAGGAATCCATCTATTCTTCGTCAGGGCTTGGTAGTCATAACGTTCTATGGCAGACTGTTTTTTTGAAAAGGTGTGTGCCAAAAACCAAACAACAATGATCTTAAGGTACTCCGCTGGTTGGAAAGACAAGGGACCTAGCACAATCCAACCATTGGCACCATTGATTTCCCTGGTGAAAAATTTGGCAATGACCAAAAGTAAAATCTCAAAGGCAATAACAACACCCAAAAGCTTATCTTTCCTGAGAAAGTTCAATTTCAGTCGGTAGATGAAAAAAATAGAGAACAAGGATAGCAACCAGAAGCCTCCTTGGTTCATAACAGATGCGAAGGGATTAGCCCCCAAGGTTACTAAACGAGCACTCGTTGTTGAATACACTACTATTAAACCAACCACGGATAAGATTAAATAAGGTATCAAAATGGTGTAATCTAAAAGATGCTTCTTTTCAATTTTCATATCTTTAAAAAACTCATACTTTCTATTACGTTACTCTACATTTTCTCTAAAAATATAAAGCTAACAGCTTATATTATAACACTTTGATACCTTAAACTAAAGCAAAAGCTAAATTAACCGTTTTCAGGACTAGAAATCTGATTTTTTATCTTACCTTCAGATAGGTTTTACAATGAGCTTTCTTTGATAGGCTTGCTGATTCTCATGTTTTCTCTTACGACAAACAAAAAACAAGACCTAAGTCTCGTTTTTTATTTGTCTTATTTTGTACCGACACTGATACGATTAAGTGCTCGACGGAGAGCAACCTGAGCACGTTGAACTTCATCAATACGGTCAGATTTGGTTGCTTCTTCCAAGTCACGTTCGGCACGTTGCTTGGCACGTTCGGCACGAGAAACGTCAATGTCGCGTTCACGTTCTGCTGAATCGGCAACGATAGTAATAAAATCATCTTTAACTTCGATGATACCACCGTTTACGGCAATCCAATCGACGTGACTCTCGTCATCCACACGACGAACCTTGAGTTCATCCACTTCAAGTGGCGCAATCAAGTTAATATGGCCTGGCAAGATACCAATTTGACCATCTTTAGTAACCGCGTGGATAAAGCTGGCATGGTGGTCATATTTGAGACCATCCGGAGTTACCACTTGTACGGTCATTTGTGCCATATCTTCACCTCATTAGTAGCCCATAGCTTTAGCTTTAGCTACTACATCCTCAATTGGACCTACGCTACGGAAGGCATCTTCTGGAAGATTGTCATATTTACCTTCAAGGATTTCCTTAAAGCTACGAACGGTTTCAGCAACTGGAACATAAGAACCTGGTTGACCTGTAAACTGTTCAGCAACGTTGAAGTTTTGTGACAAGAAGAATTGGATACGACGAGCACGTCCAACCAATGTTTTTTCTTCGTCTGACAATTCATCCATACCAAGGATAGCGATAATATCTTGCAATTCACGGTAACGTTGAAGCACACGTTGAACTTCAGTCGCAACAGCATAGTGTTCTTCACCAACAATTTCAGGTGAAAGGGCACGTGAGCTTGATGCCAATGGGTCAACGGCTGGGTAAATACCCATTTGTGTCAACTTACGTTCAAGGTTGGTTGTTGAATCCAAGTGAGCAAATGCTGTAGCTGGCGCTGGGTCAGTATAGTCATCAGCTGGAACGTAGATGGCTTGGATAGATGTAACAGAACCTTTTTTAGTTGATGTGATACGTTCTTGCAATTGACCCATTTCAGTAGCAAGTGTAGGTTGGTAACCAACGGCTGATGGCATACGACCTAGAAGGGCAGAAACCTCAGAACCTGCTTGAGTGAAACGGAAGATGTTATCGATGAAGAGAAGCACGTCTTGACCTTCAACATCACGGAAGTATTCCGCAATTGTCAAACCAGTAAGCGCAACACGCATACGTGCTCCAGGTGGTTCATTCATTTGACCGAAGACCATGGCTGTTTTCTCAATAACGCCAGATTCTTTCATTTCCCAGTAAAGGTCATTACCTTCACGTGTACGTTCACCAACACCTGTAAACACGGAAATACCACCGTGCTCTTGGGCAATGTTGTGAATCAACTCTTGAATAAGAACGGTTTTACCAACACCGGCACCACCAAAGAGTCCGACTTTACCACCTTTAAGGTAAGGGGCAAGCAAGTCGATAACTTTAATCCCTGTTTCAAGGATTTCAGTAGATGTTGACAATTCATCGAAAGTTGGTGCTTTTTTGTGAATTGGTTCACGCTCTGCATCGTCTGCAAAAGGTGCTTCCAAGTCAATGGTATCACCAAGAACGTTAAAGACACGTCCAAGGGTATCTTTACCAACAGGAACGCTGATTGGACGTCCAGTGTCCAGAACTTCTAGTCCACGAGTCAATCCATCAGTAGATTCCATGGCAATGGTACGAACCACACCTTCTCCAAGTTCAAGAGCTACTTCGAGCACGATACGTTTAGACTTTTGTTCATCAGTATAAACGACCAATGCATTGTTAATCTCAGGAAGTTTATCACCAGCTGCAAACGCTACGTCTACAACAGGACCAACAACCTGAGCAATTTTGCCTGAGCTCATTGTTTTCTCCTTATGATAGTTTTCTGGATGACAATCATCCTTTTTTCATGTGTGTCTAATTAAGACAAATCTCTAGCTATTCAAGTGCACTTGCACCGCCAACGATTTCAGTAATTTCCTGAGTGATGGCAGCTTGACGCGCACGGTTATATTGGATTGTCAAATCGTTAATCACATTCTTCGCATTATCAGTGGCTGTCTGCATTGCAGTCATACCAGCTGCGTGCTCAGCTGTTTTGGCATCTACGATAGCACCGTAGATAAGACTCTCAGCATATTGCGGTAAGAGTTGATCCAAAATAGTGTCACGATCTGGTTCCAATTCAAACTTGGTCAACACATGACCTTCTGATTCATTGGGATCCAAATCAGCGATAGGAAGCATTTGTTCCACACGAACCTCACTAGACAAACTGTTGACATGGTGGTTGTAGCACACATAGAGTTCATCAAAAAGTTCATTTTGATACATTCCTACTGCTTTAGAAATGATTTTTCCGACTTGTTCAAAACTAGGTTGATCTTCAAGGCCACGAAGTTCAAAAGCAACATTCATGTTACGAGCCTTGAAGAAATCTGAACCTGTTCCACCAATAGAAATGATAGCATATTCATCTTCAGAATCATGGTCACGTTTAATCATGTCCAACACAGCTTTAAGAATTGTTGAGTTATAACCCCCAACTAGTCCCTTATCTGAAGTAATGACAATGTAACCTGTCTTACGGACTGGACGTGCGTCCAACATTGGATTTGACGAACCATTAATCAATTCTGAATGTAGAAGATCTGTTGTGATCTGTCTAATTTTTGAGGCATAGATTTGGAAATCTTTAGCAGCTTGCTCAGAACGTGTCAATTTTGATGCAGAAACCATTTGCATGGCTCCTGTAATTTGACTCGTTTTCTTTGTTGAAGCAATTTTTGCTTGGATTTCTCTTAGAGAGCCTGCCATATGCTGTCCTCCCTATTTCTATTTATATTCTGACTGATCTTTGAAAGCTTGGATAGCTTCATTAAGTACAGATTCCTCAGGAAGATCCTTAGTTGTACGAATAGTTTCAAAGATATCCTCATGGTGACCATCAAAGTAGTCATAGAGTGCTTCTTCAAAATCCAAGATTTGATCAACCGGAACACTATCCAAGAAACCGTGTGTCAAAGCGTAAAGGATAACAACTTGTTTCTCAACTGGAAGTGGTTTATGAAGCGGTTGTTTCAAAACTTCGATTGTACGACGACCACGGTTCAATTTCGCTTGAGTCGCAGCATCCAAATCTGAACCAAATTGCGTAAAGGCTTCAAGTTCACGATATGAAGCCAAGTCAAGACGAAGTGTACCAGCAACCTTCTTCATCGCTTTAATTTGCGCTGATCCACCTACACGTGATACGGAAGAACCCGCATCAATGGCTGGACGAATACCTGAGTTAAACAAGTTTTCTTGCAAGAAGATTTGTCCATCTGTGATTGAGATAACGTTTGTTGCGATATATGCTGAGATATCTCCGGCTTGCGTTTGGATGATTGGCAAGGCAGTAATTGAACCACCACCAAGATCATCCGAAACTTTAGCTGAACGTTCCAAAAGACGTGAGTGGAGATAGAAGACATCCCCTGGGTAAGCTTCACGACCTGGTGGACGACGGAGAAGCAATGAAAGTTCACGGTAGGCCACGGCTTGTTTAGACAAATCATCATAAACAATCAAGACGTGTTTTCCGTTATACATGAACTCTTCAGCCATTGCAACACCAGCGTAAGGTGCGATGTAAAGCAATGGTGATGGTTGTGATGCTGAGGCAGTCACAACGATTGTGTAATCAAGAGCACCATGTTTACGGAGAGTTTCTACTTGTGTACGAACTGTTGATTCTTTTTGACCAATAGCCACATAGATACAGATCATATCTTGACCTTTTTGGTTCAAGATCGCATCAATGGCTACTGAAGTTTTACCAGTTTGGCGGTCTCCGATGACCAACTCACGTTGACCACGTCCAATTGGAACCAAGGCATCAATCGCCTTAAGACCAGTTTGCAATGGCTCAGAAACTGATTTACGTTGCATAACACCTGGAGCAGGTGTTTCAACTGGACGGAAACCTGTTGTTTCGATGTCACCAAGACCATCAACTGGCTGCCCAAGTGGGTTTACTACACGACCAATAAGGGCTTCACCAACTGGAACTTCCATGATTTTTCCAGTACGTTTAACAATATCGCCTTCACGAATTGCTACGAAATCCCCCAAGATAATGATACCAACATCATTAGATTCAAGGTTTTGGGCCATACCATAGGCACCATTTTCAAATTCGAGCAACTCACCACTCATGGCATTATCAAGACCACGAGCACGTGCGATACCGTCACCGATATAGGTAACGACACCAGTTTCAGTGACGTCAAAGTTTGGCTGGAAGTTTTCAATTTGCTTTTTAATTAAAGCGCTAATTTCTTGTGCGTTAATTGCCAAAAGTCACACCACTTTCTATTTCAAATTCGTTTTAAAGGTTTGCAATTGACTGCGAATTGACGTGTCAACAACCTTATTTTTTGCTTTGATGACGAATCCTCCGATGAGGTCCTCATCAATTTTTTCTACTAAACGACGTGTCTTAATCTCAAATTTTTGTGAAACAATCGCCAAAAGTCGGGCTTTTTGTTCCTCAGACAAGGGACTTGCTGATGTCACTGTGACATCGTAAGTATTGTCTTCTTGGTCAAAGAGCTCAAGGACCAATTTCAACACATCATAGAGAATGTTGGCACGGTCATTGAGTAAGATTACCTCAAGAAAATTGTTCATATACACTGAACAAGACTCTTGAAACAAGCTCAAACTTTCTTTTTTAGCTTCACTTGTCACATTTTCCTGCGACAAGAAGGTTTTTAGATTTGTTTCAGCAAAAACTGTTAGGATTTGCCTTACTTCTTCTTGGATTGTTGACACGGCGTCTTGTTCAAAAGCGACTTCTACCAGGCTTCTGGCATACTGCTCAACAAGAGCTTGTGTTTTCTTATCCATTAAGCATCTCCTAATTGATCAAGATAGCTATCAATCAAGTCAGATTGCGCTTTAGCATCAAGGTTTTGTTTCATAACTTTTTCCGCCAAGAGGACAGTCAAGTCTGCAACTTCACCTTTAACGCCAGCAAGTGCTTCCACACGGCTTTGGGCGATGTCTTGATTTGCTTTTTCTTTCAAGCGTTTAGCTTCATCATGTGCTTCTGCAATGATTTTTGATTCTTGAGTTTTACCAGTTTCCTTGGCCCCATCAATAATTTGAGCTGCCTCAGTGCGGGCACCTGCCAACTCATCTTGACGTTTTTGTGCCAAGCTTTCTGCTTCTTGACGAGCATTTTCAGCACTATCAATATCTGTGGCAATTTTCTTTTCACGAGCAGCAAAGATTCCTGTAATTTGATCCCATGCGAATTTACGGATGAGGTAATACAAGAGAAAAACTGAGCCGAGTGTGATAATGATATTACCAAGTGTCGTACTATTAATAAGTATTGACATTTCATTTCTCCCTTTCTTAGTTATTCTTCGTTGACTTTATCACCAATATAGTTTGAACTTAGGATAATAAAGACATAGGCTTGGATAAAGCCGATAAAGGCTGAAAAGGCAACCCAGACAAGGTTCAAAGCAAAGGATACAGGTGCTGCAAAAGCAGACCAGGTCACCAATTGAAGAATCAAGCCAGTAAGTACCTCACCAGAATAAATGTTACCAAACAAACGCAAGGCCAATGAAGCAAGGTTGGTTAATTGTTCCAAAATGTTCATTGGGAGCATAGCTGGGTATGGTGAAAGGTAGCCCTTTAGATAGCCTTTAAACCCTTTTTTACGGATCCCCTCAATATGACTAATGAGGGTAATAATCAAAGAAAGAGTGATAGTAACACCGAAGTTCGATGTTGGAGAAGTCCAAAAATTGTAATGCTCACTTTTTACAGACACAAGCAAACCTAAGTTGTTTGCTGTAAAAACAAAGGTGAAAATTACAAACAAGAGCAAACTATAATTCTTCGTGAATTTCCCAAGACTTTGAGAAATGGTACTATTCACAAACTCATAGATGAACTCAAGCACATTTTGTTTTCCCTTTGGTTTAATGGTCATCTTACGACTTGACCAAAAAACCACTCCAAAAACGATAATTACTGTCAAGAGAGACATGGCAAGGACAGTCAAGTCAAAATCAATCCCAAATAATGAGACGGTTGGATTACTTGTAGTTTCCACTGCTCATCCCTCCTTCATCTTTTATTTGTCTATTAGACAATGTAGCTAAGGGCAAACAATACGAAGAAGGTACCTTCGATAAAGGCAACACCAGTAAACATCAATGTTTGAAGTTTGCTAAACATCTCAGGTTGGCGAGCTGCAGCTTTAGCGATATTGGCAACGAGGATACCCTCACCAACAGATACACCCATAACGGCCAAACCGAGGGCTAAGATAGTTAGATTCATAGTAGAATTCTCCTTTTAATTTTTTTTTTACCCTGTTATTTTAGTCCTATTTTCCACGAAAGTCAACGAATTGATGGTTTTTTAGACGTTTTCACTGACTTTGCCTAACGTTTTCACTAAATTTGCATAAGCGCTTACTTTTAATGGAAAACTGATCTGTTTATTACAAAAAACAAGCCTAACTACTATGGTAGGTTAGACTTGTTTGGGAAATTTATGAAAAAAAGAAAGTTTCACTGTCTGACTCAGCGTCAGAGGTGTGAGTTCTACCGAACCATGTTCAGCAATACTTATTAGGATGATTATAGTGTAGCTTGGGTTGCTTAAAGAAAACTGAAGGAAAGCTGATTATTTTTTTCAAATTGCTCCATTATTTCTTTTAAAAGTCCTGCTAACTCCAAACGTAGGAGACACTACTCCGACACTTTTTAATATTGGTATCGATCTATATCAAATGATTAACTTATCAATAATCACCATTGATGTTGCTTCTTTCCTTGAATAAAATAAACACTAATATTATCAGATGTTAGACGACTTACCCAACCTTTATTTTTATAGCCTAGGAACAACAATACCAACCCTTGGAGACTTTGTATTTTTCATAAAATGACGTGTATAAAACGGTAACTCGTCAGATTTAACAACTTCTGTTGTTAAAAAAGCTTCTGCTATCTTCCTTTCGTTGTCAACGATAGAATCTGGAAGCTCACTGTACCTAGATTTATATAATGTAAAATTACTAGACTTTATCATTCTGTGATTATAGTCAATTTGAAACACAGATAGTTTGAAGCATCTGAACTTATTTTTGTTATAATATTTTATATAACTATTTACTTGTAATCGAAAGGAAATAAAATGAGTTTTACAATTTTGAAAGAGGAAGAGTTTACATCTTTCATAGAAAAATGTAAAGAACATTCGTTCATGCAAACAGTATCAATGTCTAATCTCCTAAGAAAAAGAGGATTCGAGACTAAGTTTTTAGGTTGGAAAAGTAATAATGAAATTACTGTTGCTGCTATTGCTTTCATGAAGCATTTGACTGGAGGAGTCAGAATAGAAATTAATAGTGGTCCATCGTATACAAATGAATCCGATTTAAAGAGTTTTTATCATGAATTACAACTTTTTGCTAAGAAACAGGGAGCTCTAGAATTGGTTGTGAAGCCAGACGACACTTATCAGACATTTGAAATTGATGGAAAGCCTACTGAACCTGAGAAAACAGAATTAATTTCTACACTAACAGATCTTGGCTACAAATTTGATGGTTTACAGGTAGGCTATCCTGAAGGGGAACCAACTTGGCATTATTTGAAAAATCTTGAGGGCTTTGATGAAACATCTTTATTAAAATCATTTAACAAAAATAGCGTCAGAAACATCAAAACCGCTCTCGACTATAATGTTATTGTTCGCAAAATAAATAAAGGTGAAATCCCAGAATTCAAAAAGATTATAGAAGAAACCGGAAAAAGGCAAGGGTTTGAAGATAAAAGTTTAGATTATTATACAGATCTATATGATGCATTTGGTGATAACGCTGATTTCTTGGTAGCAGAGTTAGATTTTGAAAAAAGCTTAGATCACATAAATAGTAAACTTACCTCACTGAACCCTAAGAGCAAACAGTATGAGCAACAAGCTCAAAAATTGAATAAACAAAAACAGATCATTTCAGAGCTCAAACAAAAAATTAATACAGAGAAGATACTTCTTGCTTGTGCTTTAATACTATATACACAAGATCAGGCCACCTATCTATTTGGAGGTTCCTATACAGAATTTCAAAAATTCTCTGCTGCTTTCTTAATTCAGTATCATGCCATGAAATGCACTTTGAAGAGAAATATTATGAGTTATAATTTCCTTGGAATTACAGGCGTGTTTGACGGCTCTGATGGAGTTCTACGATTTAAACAAAACTTTAACGGTTATATTGTTCGTAAGATGGGAACCTTCCGTTATTACCCACAACCTTTAAAATACAAACTTATCCAAGGACTTAAAAAGCTTCTTAAACGTTCTTAGTTTAAAGAATACTGTTTGCTATTCTCTCCTTGAAAATAAACACAAAATTCTAATACAACAAAAAGTCATCATATGATGGCTTTTTGTTGTATTAGAATCGACGTGAGATTATTCTCAATAGTCATAATCACCCGTCTAACAGTTAATTTGCTTAAACGCTATAAAACCAAATACCGACCAGTGCCCAAGCATTTTCTTCAAATCTTAGTGCACTTGACTCGTCACAAACTCTCAAAGAAGAATTCGCAGTACTTAGTATTATCAGTAAAGCTTTCAATACACTCTCGCATAATAGGTGATTTATTTGTCTCATACCTTCGAAGCGAGACAAGCTTAAACTCACATAAAAAAAATCCAACCCTAAGGCTGGACGCTATCACAGATGCCACCACCGAGAATTGAACTCGGAACGGAGCATTACCATTGCTCTATTATACCATTTAACTATAGCGGCAACTATTTTAATCTTACCATACTTCTATTTACTGTGGCAAGATTTTTTGCTTATTTTTTATAAATTTAAGTCTTGGTAAGGCGTACGGTAACCAACCTGTAAAACCTTACCATCTTTAATCAAGATAGGACGTTTAATCAACATACCATCTGAAGCCAAAAGTTCAACAGCTTCATCAAGGGATAGGGTTGGCAACTTATCCTTTAGACCTAGAGAGCGGTAGGATTGACCACTCGTATTAAAGAATTTCTTAAGTTCTAAATCTGACCCTTCCAAAAGCTCTTTTAAAAATTGAGCCGAAGGTGGATTTTCCTTAATATTAATAGATTCAACATCTAAACCTAATTGATCGAGTTCTGCCTTTGCCTTACGACAAGTGCTACATTTGGGATATTCATAAAAAATGTACATAATTTTCTCCTTTTTTCTAGCATAAGATATCTATCTAAGGATTGTCAAACCTAATGCCTTCTAAATGAAGTAAGAAACGCTTGGCGTCTTCTCCTGCAACATATTTTCCTATATGACCACTACTAGGAAGAACCCGATGGCAAGGGACCAGAATCAACCAAGGATTCTTACCAACAGCAGTTCCTACGGCCTGTGCCGATTGACATAAAATCACTTTACCAATCTGACTATAAGTTCTGCTCTCCCCCACAGGAATGTCCCGTAAAGCTGACCAAACCTTTAGCTGAAAGGTTGTCCCTCTATCAGCTAGAGGGAGGGTATCTGGACTTGGATGATCACCTTTAAAATAAGCCTCTAACCAATTCTTGGTCATTTTCAAGATAGGATTTGAGGTGTCTACTAGCTCCTCTTCCCTGATTCCTGACTGAAAATGTTTTTGCCCCTCCAACCAAACACCATAAAGCGCTTGGTCACTTGCCACCAAGCACAAGCGTCCAATAGGAGATAAATAATACTGACGATAAAGCATGTCTTTATTATAACAAAAAAGACAGGAATCTCTTGTTCCTGTCAATTAACTCTTATTATTTACCTTTAATCAAACGCACACGAACGATATTGTCACTAGCTTCAAACTTAGCAACCAATTCATCAATCTTAGACTTGTCTGTTTCATCAAGGTCAAGAAGTGTATAGGCATAGTCGCCCTTAGAACGGTTGATGATATTATCGATATTGATATTAAAATCAGAAACCGCAGTAGAGATACGAGCCACAATATTAGGCACGTTTTTATTAATCAAAGTGATACGGTATGGGGCACTCAAGGCCTGTTGCACACGTGGGAAGTTAACAGAGTTAACAATTTCACCTGTTTCCATGAAACGACGGATGGTTTGACCAGCCATAATCGCACAGTTAAGTTCTGCTTCACCTGTTGATCCACCAACGTGTGGGAAGACAGTCACATTAGGTTTGTTGAGAAGATCTTCTGTACCAAAGTCTGTGATATAGCGTTTAACCACACCTGTTTCCAAAGCATCAAAGAGGGCATCATTATCTACCAACTCTGCACGGGCAAAGTTAATGATAGTTGTCCCTTTTTGCATGAGGTTAAAGGCATCCGCATTGAAAGTACCTTTTGTATCTGGTGTCAATGGAACGTGAACAGTGATATAGTCACAGTTTTCAAAAATCTCTTTAAGATCAGAAACACGTTTTACATGGTGAGAGATATTCCAAGCAGCTTCAATAGAAACATATGGATCGTAACCATAGACCTTCATTCCCAAACGGTAAGCATCATTGGCAATACGTGCACCAATAGCACCGAGCCCGATAACACCCAATGTCTTACCAGTAATCTCGCTACCAGCAAACTGTTTCTTACCTGCTTCAATTTGTTTAGGAACATCGTCACCACTAAGTGTGTTAACCCAAGCATTGGCTGCAATATAGTCACGTGCTGAGAGTAAGATAGAGGCCAAAACAGCTTCTTTAACAGCGTTAGCATTGGCACCTGGAGTATTGAAGACAACAATCCCTTTTTCAGTTGCTTCGTCAACTGGGATATTGTTAGTACCTGCACCAGCACGCGCAATAGCTTTCAAGTTGTCAGGGAAGACAGTATTATGGAGATTTTGACTACGAATGATATAGGCATCCGGATTTTCCGCTAAATCACCATCAATTTGGAAATGATTTCCAAGTTCTTTCAAACCAATCTGGTTAATATTGTTATACGTTTTTACACTAAATACCATAATTTTATTCCTCTTAAATCAATGTATCCCGTGGTGAGCTGCTTCATCAAGTTCTTGATAGAAGGCTTTCTCTCGCTTAGTTTTGATTTTCTGATAAGCAAGACGTTCACCATCAATAGGAACCTTGCCACAATAGACATAGCCAAGTTTCTCCAAAATATGCTGCATGACAGTATTCTTTTCATGCGTATCGCAACGGAAATCATGGGCATCCGTTCCCTCAATAAGGCCTTGAATGAAGGTTTGAGCAATGCCCTGACCCGTAAATTCACTTAAAACGGCGATTCTATGAAAAGTAATATAGCGCTTATTGTGGTGTTTCCAGTCCCCATCATAGATTTTGTCGTAAGCAGGGTCTCCATCAACAATCACCGCAGCATAAGAAACGATTTGACCATCAACAATTCCTACATAGGCCTGCCCACTAAGGACATCGTCAAAGATAGTTTCTTCAGTAGGGTAACCATCAGCTCCTTGCCATTGGGTACTCCCCGCTTCTGCTAAAGCAGTTCTAGCACTCTCAATCACAGTCATGATAGCCCCAATTTCATTTGGGAAGGCTTGTCTAATTTCCATCTCTTTACCTAATTATTTATTTTCGGCTTCAAATTTCTTCATAAAGTCAATCAAGTCAAGTACACCCTGACGTGGGAAAGCGTTATAAACACTAGCACGCATACCACCTACTGAACGGTGTCCTTTGATATTCTTGAAACCAAGAGCATCTGCTTCTGCTACAAACTTAGCATCCAACTCTTTACTTGGTGTTACAAATGGGATGTTGCAGACAGAACGATCCTTGGCATCTTTGACAGGATTTGTGTAGAAATCAGATGATTCAATATAATCGTAGAGAAGACCTGATTTCTCACGTTGAATTTCAGCCATCTTGTCCACGCCACCAATTTCATTTTTAACCCAGTCAAAGACGAGTTTTGAAATATAGATGTTGAAACATGGTGGTGTATTGTAAAGTGATCCTGCTTCAGCTTGAATACGGTAATCCAACATGGCAGACAATTGTGGTTGGTCGTTAAGGAAGTCTTCACGAACGATAACCACTGTCACCCCAGCAGGTCCAATATTTTTCTGAGCACCCGCATAGATAAGGGCAAAGTCCTCAACATTGTAACGAGCAGCCAAAATATTTGAAGACATATCAGCTACAATTGGCACACCATTAGTATCAGGTAAATCGTAGATAGATGTTCCTTCAATGGTATTGTTCGTTGTCAAGTGAACATAAGCAGCTTCTGGGTCAATTGTTGCTGGGTCAAAGCTTGGGATGTGATCGTAAACAGTTTCTTCTGAAGAGGCCAAAAGAATTGGTTCAAAAGGAATAGTTTTTGAAAGTTTAACAGCTTCTGTATAAGCTTTTTTACCCCATGAACCACCTACAAGGTAGTAAGCTTTCTTACCTTGAGCGAGGTTAAGTGGGACCATTGTAAATTGTGTTGAAGCGCCACCTTGCAAGAAAATAACCTTATAGTTATCTGGAATAGCCATGAGCTCACGAAGTGTCGCTTCCGCATCTTTAACGATTTTGTCAAATTCTGGAGAACGGTGGGACATTTCTAGCACGGACATACCGGAATCTTGATAGTTAAGCAATTCAGCTTGGGCTTTTTCAAGCACTGGTTTTGGTAATGTAGCAGGTCCTGCTGAGAAATTATAAATTGTCATAAAGACACCTCCAAAATTTTAATGGTCCTATTATAGCGAATTTTCTGAATATTGTAAAGTGTTAACAGTAAAAAACGAACGGGATTAACCGCTCGCCTCAAAAAAGTTAGGTATTTTATGTATATTCTTATCAGTAATTGATTTTAGTATCCGTTTATTTTTGCTTAAGAAAATAGGCTGCCCCAATTAGATTAGCTCCATTATGATGATGACAAGCAACAATCTCGGGACGTTTAATAATTTTACCGATAAAGTCAATCTCATGGTGAACCTTATCAAACTGGCAGTTGACCTCCTCGATAAGAATCGGCTGGGCTGAAATGCCACCTCCAATAACAAAGGTTTCCATATCAAAGATGGTTTGAAGATTCAAAATGGTAATGGCTAGGTTACGGCAATAGTTTTCAAAAAGTGAATAGACTGTTTTATCTCCTGCATTTATGACCTTAAATGCGGCTAAACCATCCTTTAAATCTGAGTTACCTAGCACTTCATTTACCTTGGTAATTAAACCGACAGCCGACAAAGTCATGCCTCGCATCAATGAAGGATCAACTTTTTCCATTTGAACTGGTAAAAGAAAGGTCAACTCACCCGCTTGAAAGTGACTTCCTTGAAAAAGTTTACCATTAATAATGAATCCACCACCTAGACCTGAACCCAAAACAAGGGCTGCACCATTGGTCACTCCTTGCAAATGACCTGTGGCTAGCTCTGCCAAGGCTGCTGCTTTACCATCATTAAGAGCCATTACAGGCAGATGGTACTTGGCTTCGAGGACCTCTTTAATACGAAAGCCGTGAAAGAACCTCAATAAGCCACCATGATAAATGACACCTTCCTCAGTATCAACTGTCCCTGGAACACTAATTGCAATACCTGATAGGTCTGATTCAACTGAAGTAACTATCTGATCAATCACGTCAATGGCTTGTTCTAAGTTTTGTGGGGATGACTGCGTCGGCAGACTCTTTTCAATGGCAAACCGCTCTGAGACAAGTGCTGACTTCACCTGTGTTCCCCCAAAATCAATCGCTAAAATCGTCATAAGCATCCTCCACAAATTGTTTTTCGTCATTATAACACAAAAGAACAAAAACTAGAAAAAACGGTTCCAAAATGCTATCATAATCTTACAGAATTAGATAAAAGGAGTATCTCACATGACTAAATTTCTACACACTTGTGTCCGTGTCAAGGACCTAGAAGCCTCACTTAAATTTTATAAAGAAGCTCTTGGTTTCAAAGAAGCTCGTCGCAATGATTTTCCAGAATATAAATTCACCCTTGTCTACTTGCAACTCGAAGATGATCCTGATTACGAGTTGGAATTAACCTACAACTACGACCATGAAGCTTATGATCTTGGGGATGGATATGGTCATATCGCCGTTGGTGTTGATGACCTAGAAGCTACACACCAAGCTCACAAAGAAGCTGGCTATACTGTCACAGACCTCTCAGGTCTTCCTGGTAAACCAAAAATGTACTACTTTATCACTGATCCAGATGGCTATAAGATTGAAGTTATTCGTTTGACGCAATTCCTAGAAAAATAAATCAAAAAAGTCAGATCGTATAGATCTGGCTTCTTTTTGTGCTTAATTTTTATTATCTGTCTTTAAGGCTGACAAAATTTGGGTACGAATATCATCCACACCGTTTGGATTATTTGGCAGGAATAAGGTTTGATTGCCTTTAGCCGCAAAAGTATTAAGCGTATCTAAGTATTGGTTAGTCAAAAGAATAGACATAATCTGCTCTTCAGACATACCCACATTGGCCTCTTTAAGTTCTGCGATAGATTCAGCCAATCCATCAACGATTGCCTTACGTTGTTGGGCAATACCGACCCCGTGAAGACGATCTTTCTCAGCTTCGGCTTCAGCTGCTGTGACAATCTTGATCTTATCAGCTTCTGCCAATTCTTGAGCTGCGACACGCTTACGTTGAGCAGCATTGATTTCGTTCATAGACTGTTTAACTTCAGCATCTGGTTCAACTTTGGTAATCAAGGTCTTAACAATGATATAACCATAAGTTGTCATTTCTTCGGCCACTTGGTGTTGAACCTCAAGGGCAATTTCATCCTTCTTCTCAAAGAGCTCATCAAGTGTCAATTTAGGAACTGATGAACGGAGAGCATCCTCAATGTATGATTTAATTTGAGCTTCTGGACGCATGAGTTTATAGTAAGCATCTGTTACATTTTGCTCATTAACACGATATTGAGTAGCCACATTCATCATGACAAAGACATTGTCCTTTGTTTTAGTCTCAACCACAATCTCACTTTGAAGCAAACGTAGTTGAATACGAGCGGCAATTTTATCGATACCAAATGGTAAACGCATATGAATCCCACTCGTTGCAATTTTTTGATAACGTCCAAAACGTTCGACGATAGCCACTGACTGTTGACGTACAACGTAAAGCATACTGATGAGAATTCCCAAAATAATCAGGAAGGAAAACAGTAAAAAGAGAAGTGCTGCTTGCATGTTAAGTCCTCCAAAATAAACATAAAAAACTTCTTTGCTTTATTATAGCACAGTGATACAATTTTTCAAAAAAAAAATAGTATAGCTCGTTCGAAATAGTATAAAAGAGACACTTTCTTTATCGCTTATGTGTTAGCACTCCTAAAAAGTTGGAAGCTCCTGTCAATCGAGAAAGTTGTACGCAACAGGCGAGACTTTTCGAAGTCAAAACCACCCGTGAGAACGGGTGGCTT
>NZ_KV810621.1:0-3613 GCF_001812855.1 Streptococcus sp. HMSC072D03 | reverse complement strand
TCTGAAACTACACATTCTGAGGTAAGTGCAACAAATACACCTACAAACAACGAAAACCTCATCATAAGTACTTCTCCTGATAAAACAACTTTAGATACCTCACAAAAAGATGGCGATTTCACCATCACTGTTGAAGCGGAAGGTATCACAAAAAAGACAGATAAAAGAGAGAGTTTCGTTTCAGATGCAAATGGTGTTACCTATTATGTAGATACAAAAGGGCAGCTGGTTACTGGACCAAAAGAAATCAACGGTTTCCAATATTACTTTAACAATGACGGCACTATGGTAAAAGGGCAGCTTAGGAAAGTTGACGATAAACTCCACTTTTACGATGAAAACGATGGCAAGCTAGTAACAGACCGTTTTATTACATTCAAAGACAGCCACTATATTCCAGAAGAAAACTATAGTAAAGTTGTTTACTTCAATGAACCTGCTTATATCGAACCAAACTATTATGTAATGCCTGGATTAGAACGTTACTATTTCGATAAAAATGGTAACACACTTGAGAAAGGTCGTCAGACAATTTTAGGTGATGACTATTACATCTATGACAATGGCCAAGTTGCTGTTCATAGACTAATGGAATTAGATCACAAACGCTACTACTTTGATGACAAAGGGGCCTTAGCCAAAAACAAACAATTTCCTATCATCGAAAAGGGTCTTCGGAAGTCTATGCCATATGTATTTTATTCAGACCACGATGGGGTGGCTGATTATCTCAATAAACAACTAAACATTGTGACTTATCCGTTCCCAATTTACTATACTCTTCCTTCAGAAAATAATATAGAATATCCAAAAAATCAATTTATGATGGACTACGAAGGTCGTTGGTATTACTTCAACAAAGACGGATTTCCTGTCACTGGACCTAAAACTATTGATGGCTTTGAACTCTACTTCCATGAATCATCTCGCCCAGAAGGACATCAAGCTAAAGGTGAATTTATTAATATTGATAATAAAATCTACTACTTCGACAGAGACAATGGTCGTAAAGTCAAGGATACATCTTTTGAGTTAAACGGTATCCATTATATCGCAGATAAAGAAGGGAACATCACTATCCAAGGTGATTCTAGATTCCATAACCAATATGTCAGCGATGATAAAGGCAACTGGTATTACTACAACTCCGATGGCAATAAACTCATTGGCGAACAAACCATTGATAACGTCAAAGTTTACTTTAAGGACAGTGGAGTCCAAGTTAAAGGACACTTCGCTCCGAATGGTCACTTCTATGACAAGGATAGTGGTGAACTTGTTACCAATGCTTATGTAGAAGACAATGGAAACTGGTACTATGTCGATGAAAATGGTCAAAAACTCATTGGAAACCAAATTGTCGATAGTTATCATGTTTGTTTTGACGGTAATGGTCGTCAACTAAAAGGTGAAGCTAGCTACTCAAATTCAGGTCTACCAAAACATTACTATGATTTGCATAATGGACAAATGGTTATCAACTCTCTTATTCAAATCGATGGTAAGACCTATAAAGCTGATAATGAAGGTAAACTCTCTGAAGTACCATATGCTTTAAACTATCGCAACCAAATTGTTACCGACGAATTTGAAAACAGCTATTATTATGACTACCAAGGAATGATGGTCAAAAATCAATACGTTACTATCTATCACCTAGAGAATGACTATCTTAACCCTAAAATTAAAAAAGTCACCTATTATGCAGGGTATGACGGAAAATTCCTTCACGGTCCCCAAACGATAAATGGTGTTGCTGTTTATTTCAATGTCTATGGTGAACAAATCAAAGACCAGTTCGCAGACGATGGTTACTATTATGATAAAGATACCGGTGCTCGTGTTAATTTAGGAGTCAACCAATCAGTTATGATAAATGGTAAATGGTATTATCTTGACCATAACGGAAAGCGATCTAAAGGTGAGTTTATTAAACAAGGAGGAAACAAATACTACTACGATAAAATTGATGGTGAGCGTGTCATTGGAACACTTTTTGAAGTGAACGATAAACTTTATATTTCAGATCAAGAAGGTGTCATTACTGAAAAGAAAGATGATATCAAAAAAAATGGACTGTTCTATGATGACTACCACAATATCCATTATATGAA
This sequence comes from Streptococcus sp. HMSC072D03, assembly GCF_001812855.1. Lineage (NCBI taxonomy): Bacteria > Bacillati > Bacillota > Bacilli > Lactobacillales > Streptococcaceae > Streptococcus > Streptococcus sp. HMSC072D03. The sequence continues at coordinate 1,499 of NZ_KV810621.1, read as the reverse complement.
TGATAATGGTCATCTAGCTAGGAACTTATACGTTCCTTCTAACCACAATGGATTTAGCGATGATACAAAACCATTTTACTATTTTGGTTCCGAAGGAATCGCTTTAAAAGGGGAGCATACTATTAATGGTGAAACAGTATTCTTCGATGAAAATGGAGAGCAAGTAAAAGGAGGTTTCGCAAAAAACGGTAAATATTACGATAAACATACAGGTAACTTAGCAAGAAATACTTTCAGAGAACGTACTGTAAGAATCGCTCGTGAATGGCGTGCTAATGGTATCTCAACTACATTCCGCTACTACCTAGATAATAGTGGCTACAAGGTGTCAGGTTATCAGACTATTAACGGTGAGGACTACTACTTCTACCCTGATGGACCACAGTTAAAAGGGGATTTCGCACCAGATGGTAGATATCACGATAAGGACACCGGAGCTTTAGTCACAAAACGTTATGTTCAAATAAAACCTTGGCATTTTATCACCGACCTAGGTAATGAGCCTATCGACCATAATTATGTTCAAGTATTTCAATTCGATAGATACCCTAGTCTAGCAGACACCTCAACTGGTGCAATTACTAGATATTTTGGTAAAAAATATTCTAATAGTTGGTACTACGTCGATGAAAATAGTCAAAAGGTAACTGGACACAAAACTATCGATAATGTAAAGGTTTACTTTGATAAAGATGGTAAACAAGCTAAAGGTATTGTTGCTGATGATGGTTATTACTATGACAAGAATACTGGTGAACTTGTTGACTTAGGACGTGACAAATTCGTTGACATTGACGGTTATCGTTACTATGTTGGTAGTGATGGTAAATGTTATAAGGGTGAACAAAAGATTGGAGATGATTACTACTATTTTCACGATGATGGTAGACTAGGCTACGATGAATTGCGAACAATTTGGGCGGGAAATGACTACTTCTACCATTATTATTACCCAAAAACTGGAAAACGTGCTAAAAATGTTGACATTACTTTTAATCACTCAATTCGTTACAAGGTGAAAGCTGAGGTTGTTCATTTCGATGAAAACGGTGATGGAAGAGTTATTAAATATATTTACGAATAATATTTATTTCACACATATAATTCCAATTTATCTTTAAATGAAAGGAGAATTATCATGGAAAAGAAAGTACATTTTAAACTTCACAAAGTTAAAAAACATTGGGTAACTATTGCAGTGACAGGACTTGCTTTGGGATTGAGTTTTGCTGGCCTTAACTATGCTTCAGCTGAAGAACAACCTACCCCTGTTAATGAAGCAACTGTTGAAGCCATCATCAAAGAAGGCGCTATTGACGTCGATGCTCCAGCAAGTAATGAAGCCACAACTAAACCTACAGAAAATACAGCTGCTACCGCTTCGAGCGAAACTGCCACAGTGTCAGAAACACCAGTAGCTAGCTCTGAAGTGGCTTCAACAGAAATTGTTTCTGAAAAACCAAGCTTTGAAGTCACAAGTACAGCTAGTTCGGAAGTAG
>NZ_KV810620.1:0-224 GCF_001812855.1 Streptococcus sp. HMSC072D03 | reverse complement strand
GGTGGGGTACAATGGCGCCATCTTTGCTCACTGCAACTTCTGCCTCACGGGTCCAAGCGATTGTCCTCCCTCAGCCTCCCAGGTAGCTGGGACTACACCACACTGGGACTACACCAGCTGCCACCATGCCTAGCTAATTTTTTGGATTTTTAGTAGTGACAGCGTTTCACTGTATTGGCCAGGATGGTCTTGATCTCTTCACCTTGTGATCCCCTTGCCTTGGC
>NZ_KV810619.1:0-299 GCF_001812855.1 Streptococcus sp. HMSC072D03 | reverse complement strand
GGTATTAGCTATCGTTTCCAATAGTTATCCCCCGCTACAAGGCAGGTTACCTACGCGTTACTCACCCGTTCGCAACTCATCCAAGAAGAGCAAGCTCCTCTCTTCAGCGTTCTACTTGCATGTATTAGGCACGCCGCCAGCGTTCGTCCTGAGCCAGGATCAAACTCTCATTAAAAAATTTAATAATTGTTCGAGCGTTAACTCATTACCGTCGTCTGACGATTTATTCTTGTAAATTGACAGGTTATAATTTCTTCTATAACCCTGCACTTGGTTTCTTATTCAGTTCTCAAAGGTCT
>NZ_KV810618.1:20154-58316 GCF_001812855.1 Streptococcus sp. HMSC072D03 | reverse complement strand
TTATTGTGCACTTATATTGTATATTCAAGATAAAAAAAGTTTCAATACCACTTGGCTGCAAAATTGTAACTCTCATCTCACTAGTTACTCTCAAACATATTTCTTGCTAGTTTGCTATAAGCGTGATTAAATAGAATTTGTAAGAAAACTTATAGAGGAGAACAGATATGAATCCAATGGAATTATTTAACCAAGTAAAAGAAATGATCGAAAAGAAAGATTTCGAAGCTGCTAAAAAGTTTGTCGATGAAAACAAAGATGATTTGGGCGAGTACTTCGACCAAGCTAAATCTCTTGTTTCAGGTAACGAAATGGTCAGTGGGGCTTTAGACAAGATTAAAGGTCTATTCTAAGACGAAATCCCCTCAATCCTATTGATTGAGGGGATTTTTATATTTGGAAGTCCTATTTAGAGACGGTGCCTAGCTTAGTCAAAAGTTCTTTAGAACAAGCAAAAAAAAGAGATTCCCTAAGGAACCCCTTTTTATTCTATATGACTATAGAATTATTTTTTCAAGTTGTAGAATGATTTCAAACCACGATATTCTGCAACTTCACCAAGTTGGTCTTCGATACGAAGCAATTGGTTGTATTTAGCGATACGGTCAGTACGTGACAATGAACCTGTCTTGATTTGACCAGCGTTAGTTGCAACTGCGATATCAGCGATTGTTGAATCTTCAGTTTCACCTGAACGGTGTGATACTACTGCTGTGTATCCAGCTTCTTTCGCCATTTCGATAGCGTCGAAAGTTTCAGTCAAAGTACCGATTTGGTTAACTTTGATAAGGATTGAGTTAGCAGCGTGTTCTGCAATACCTTTTTCAAGGTAAGCTGTGTTAGTTACGAAGAAGTCGTCACCAACCAATTGAACTTTACCACCAAGACGTTCAGTAAGAGCTTTCCAACCGTCCCAGTCGTTTTCGTCCATACCATCTTCGATAGTGATGATTGGGTATTTGTTAACCAATTCTTCAAGGTAGTCGATTTGTTCTGCAGCAGTACGAACAGCAGCGCCTTCACCTTCAAATTTAGTGTAGTCGTAAACTTTACGTTCTGCATCGTAGAATTCAGATGATGCACAGTCAAATCCGATAAATACGTCTTTACCTGGTACATATCCAGCAGCTTCGATAGCTTTGATGATAGTTTCAACACCATCTTCAGTTCCGTCGAAACGAGGTGCGAAACCACCTTCGTCACCTACGGCTGTTTCAAGTCCACGTTCTTTAAGGATTTTCTTAAGTGCGTGGAAGATTTCAGCACCCCAACGAAGAGCTTCTTTGAATGTTGGTGCACCAGCAGGTACGATCATGAATTCTTGGAAAGCGATTGGAGCGTCTGAGTGAGAACCACCGTTGATGATGTTCATCATTGGAGTTGGAAGAACTTTAGTGTTGAATCCGCCAAGGTAGCTGTAAAGTGGAACTTCAAGGTAGTCAGCAGCTGCGCGTGCTACAGCGATAGACACACCAAGAATAGCGTTGGCACCAAGTTTACCTTTGTTTGGAGTACCGTCAAGAGCGATCATTGCGCGGTCAATACCTTGTTGATCACGTACGTCGAATCCGATGATGTGTTCAGCAATAACGTTGTTTACGTTATCAACTGCTTTTTGAGTACCAAGACCACCGTAACGAGCTTTGTCACCATCACGAAGTTCTACTGCTTCGTGTTCACCAGTTGAAGCTCCTGAAGGAACCATACCGCGACCGAATGCACCAGATTCAGTGTAAACTTCTACTTCAAGTGTTGGGTTACCGCGTGAGTCAAGGACTTCGCGTGCGTAAACATCAGTAATAATTGACATTACAATACTCTCCTTATGAGTTAAAATTTTTTACACCTATATATTACCATAATATCAAGGCTTAAGCAAATTAAAACCAGAATTTTCTAGCGATTTTCTATTTTTTAATATTTTCAATTGTTTTTGAAAATCTCAGAAAACGACCCGAATGAAAAGGAATTCAAAATATTGTATAATACTAGTAGAAAACTTACAGGAGATTCCTATGACTTCACTTGAAAACAAAGTGCTCCAATGCGCTAGTGGCGAAAAACGCCTTAATCCCGATGAACTTCGTCAGTATTTTGGAACCTATGCGGAACGTGTAGTCCTAGCTGTTCTATTGGAAAATGCTGAAAAGAAAACAGTAATTGACCATTTTCCGCAGATTTTAAAAGACTTACAAGCCGTTTACCCGAATCTTAGTCTCAAGCTATCGCCAAAATTAGCTGACCAGATACAATTTATCTATATCAAAACGGCTCAAGCACTCAACATTTCAGCTACTATCGTGGACGAGGCCAAGGCCCATTCACCATACGGTCTTATTGTACATAGTAATCAAGCAGAGAATCTTGATAAAGTGTTATTTTCAGAGCTCTATCCTGATATCCTCGCTCCTAAAGAAACTGAACCTGTTACTGAAAAAAAGGGATTTTTTGCTAAACTATTTGGAAAATAAAAGCTGACGCAACGTCAGCTTTTTCTTATATCACAATGTTTTACTGAGCTTGATGAGATTCCCAATATTGAGTCCTGTTCGATAGAGATTCTCCTTGGCAGCAGCTAAAACTTGGTCTAAGTCTGATACTTGACCAATAATGGGAAAGGCAGCTGAAATGCCTGCTCCCGGAAAATCAGGCAAATCATCCTTCAGACTACCACAGATAGCAATGACGGGAATAGCTGATGGTGTCCGCCTAGCCACTCCGACCGGTGCCTTACCAGATAAGGACTGGCTATCCATACGTCCTTCTCCTACTATAACCAAATCAGCAGACTTCACACGTTGGTCAAAATCAACACAATCAAGTACAAAGTCAATCCCTGATTTAATTTCTGCATCTGCAAAGGCCACCAGGCCTGCAGCCATGCCTCCCCCCGCTCCGGAACCAGCCAGTTTTAAAACTTCAGGAGCAAAGTCAGTGTAGAATTGTGACATTTCTTGGTCAACTTTTTTAAATTGTGAAGAAGCCAGACCCTTTTGTCCACCAAAAATATAGGTCGCTCCATGTTGACCACACAAGGGGTTATCTACGTCAGTAATCAGACGAATGGTGACACCAGACAAATCAAGCTTATTTTTAGAGGATACCTTCTTAATGAGACCAAGATTAGCACCTATTGGCTCAAGCTCCTGTCCCTCAGAATCATAAAAACGATACCCCAATCCATATGCCATACCAATACCACCATCATTGGTAGCAGATCCACCTACGCCTATAATAAACTCTCGGATGCCAGATTGAACCAAATGAACAATTAGTTCACCTACGCCTTGTGTCGTTAGAGCTAGAGGATTTCGTTTCTCCTTAGGAATATGCTCCAAGCCACAAATCGCAGCCATTTCAAAAATGGCAGTCTGGCCATTGCTGGCAAAAGAAACACTTCCGTCACTTGTATAGGCATGAGGAATCTTGATACTTTTCTTCTCAAGATTTAGATTTTCAGCAAGAGCATCTAAGGTGCCCTCGCCACCATCACCTATTGGCATGAGGTCAAAATCAGCGTCGGGTAAGGCATTTTCAAAACCTGATTTAAGAGCTAAGGCGACCTCTTTTGCAGATAAACTTTCCTTAAATGAATCAGGTGCAATCAAAATTCGCATGATGTCCTCCTTCTATTTTTCTTTTAGGTAAGGGGATAAAGCCTGAACTAACTCTTCCGTCATATGTCGAGGACCTCGAACAGTTTTAATACCTAAACTCTTTAGTCTACCACTATCAAAGTCAGTGTCATTAAAAGTGTATAAGGGCTTAATCCGCATCAACTCTTTAATACTCTCCTCTTCACGATAACCTTGATTAGGGATATTTGCCTCTAAAACCTGACAGACGTAACGGATGGCCTTGGTAGGTGCCGTAATATAGATAGCCACAAAATCTCCCTTTTGCATACTAGCTTTCTGTGTCCAAAGAATCTCCTCATTTGCGGAAAACTCATCCCCAATATCGTAGTATTTCAAATTTACCGGGATAATCCAATAATGAGGCTCCGAAGCCTTTCTAAGATGTTTGGGAGCCACTAGGGAACGACTTTCACTAAGAAGCTCAAAAACAGTCTGGTCTGGCAAGGTCTCATCTAAAACAAGACTAACCCAGGTCTTCTTGGACATATGGTAGCTAGGAAAAACGCCATCCATTTTCAAGAGCTTATCCATTTGCGTCGGATTAACCTTGAGGTTAACCACATCATATGTTAATTCTGCCTTTTCTCCATCAAGCCCTAGTTTTTCTCCCTTAAGAGGAAAAAACAAGGCATACCATTTACCATCAACTCTAAAAGATAGATAGCTTGGTTCTTTCTCGAAAGGATGGTCTGCTTGGTCTGAAAATTCTTGAGCTAAAAATTTAGCCAGGCGATTAGCTTGTGGAGATGAGAATAATTGATCTTCATAACAAGAATCAGCTACCTGTGACAGAAGTTCTCCATAAGCCTCTCTGACTTGACCAACGTAAGTTCCAGTAGCCTGAGGACTCCTGAAGATATCATAAGGCTCATCAAGATCACTATCGACAACCTGTCCCGTCAACTTACCTTCTAAATCAATAAACAATCGAGCTTCAAGTTCTTCAGCTATCAGTGGTTTTCTGAACTCATAGCCTTGCTCAGTAGCTGTAAAACCAAAAGGTTCTAGGCTATCAGGTTTTAGGACTTTCTTTTTAAAATAAGCATCCTCAAAAGTCATTGGTTCTCCCTTTTTCTAAAAAAGAGAAGTTGAGACAAACTTATGTCCCAACTCCTTTTTTATTTTGTTGACTGACGTAAGGTAATACCGTGATTAAGAATAACATCTTTTTCTTCAAGTTCTTCCTTATTCATGATTTTAGTCAACATACGCATGCTAACTGCCCCTAAATCATAGAGAGGATGATTAATACTAGAAAGGTTTGGACGTGTATAGCTTGTAATTGGTGAGTCATTGCTTGTGATGATTTCGAAGTCTTCTGGAACTGATTTACCTGCAGCAAAGAGGCCATTCAAGAGACCTGCAGCCAATTCATCTTCTCCAACATAGGCAGCAGTGGCACCAGAGTTCAAGACACGTTGTGCTAGATCAAAGCCATCTTTATAGCTATATTTAGCTTCAAAGACTAGTCCTTCATTGTAGCGCAAATTATTCTTTTCAAGTCCAGCCTTATAACCAGCTAGACGGAGCTTGCCATTAATATCATCAATTAGTGGCCCTGATACAAAGGCAACCTTTTCATTATTCTTGGCAAGCTGTGTTATAGAATCCTCAACGGCAGCTTTATAGTCGATGTTAACACTCGGTAATTGGTGTTCGAGGTCCACTGTTCCTGCTAGGACAATCGGCGTACGAGTACGGGAAAATTCTGCACGAATTTTTTCCGTCAAGTGGTAACCCATGAAGATGATACCGTCTACTTGTTTGGCAAATAGAGAGTTAATCACGGTAACTTCGTGATCGTCATTTTCATCACTAGATGCAAGAACAATATTATACTTGTACATGGTTGCAATATCATCAATCCCCCTTGCTAAAGTAGCAAAATAACTATTAGCAATATTTGGGATGACAACTCCTACAGTAGTGGTTTTCTTACTCGCCAAGCCACGCGCAACCGCATTTGGACGGTAATCCAAACGATCAATGACCTCAAGCACTTTTTTTCGGGTGTTTTCTTTTACATTTTTATTTCCATTTACCACACGAGACACAGTCGCCATCGAAACACCTGCTTCACGCGCAACGTCGTATATAGTAATTGTTTCATCAGTATTCATAAAAACACTTCCTTTCTCATTTTACGCTCACTTATTCATGCTAATTGTATCAGATTCTGAAAACACTTTCAATTATTTTGACTGATTTTTTACAAAAAAATGAAAGGGATTCCTTCTTTATGGTTACGAGGAAGAAAGCCATTTCAGAAAAAGGCCTCTCATTTCGTGCTTCCAAGACTATCCATCGCTTACAAAACTAGCCTAAAAAAGTCTCAATGAAAGTAAATGATTTAATGAAAAGCCAAAAAACAACTTGCATTTTCCCTATAAAAGTGACAGAATGAGTGTAAGAAATACAAAGGAGTTTTTTCTATGTCTAAACTTGATCGCATTCGTCATTTTTTGAATGAAAATAAAGCAGGGCTAGCTATTGTTTCAGATCCTGTAACTGTCAATTATCTTACTGGTTTTGATTGTGACCCACATGAACGCCAAATGTTCCTCTTCGTCTACGAAAATCGTGAACCTGCCCTCTTTGTTCCTGCTCTTGAGGTTGCACGTGCCTCTGCTGTACTCGACTTCCCAGTCTTTGGATATGTGGATTCTGAAAATCCATGGCAAAAAATCAAAGCTGGCCTAGCAAGTACAGACAGCCCTATTATTTATGCAGAGTTTGACAATCTCAATGTGACTAAGTTCCAAGGATTGCAAACGGTCTTTGATGGTCGCTTTGAAAACTTGACACCATTCATTCAAAAAATGCGCGTTATCAAGTCAGCTGATGAAATTCAAAAAATGTTGGTTGCCGGTGATTATGCTGATAAAGCTGTTAATATCGGTTTCGACAATATCTCTCTCGACGTTACTGAAACAGACATCATTGCTCAAATCGAATTTGGCATCAAACGCTTGGGCTATGAAATGAGCTTTGAAACTATGGTCTTGACTGGTAACAATGCAGCCAACCCACACGGCATTCCTGGAAGCAACAAAATTGAAAAAGATGCTCTTCTTCTCTTCGACTTGGGCTGTATGGTGAATGGCTATGCTTCAGATATGACGCGAACAGTCGCTGTTGGAAAACCCGATGATTTCAAAAAAGAAATCTACCACTTGACTTTAGAAGCTCAACAGGCTGCCCTAGATATGATTAAACCAGGTGTAACTGCCAGCGAAGTCGATGCTGCAGCACGTAATGTTATTGAAAAAGCTGGTTACGGCGAATACTTCAACCACCGCCTCGGACACGGTATCGGAATGGATGTGCATGAATTCCCTTCTATCATGGAAGGAAATGACTTGGTAATCGAAGAAGGAATGTGCTTCTCTGTTGAACCAGGTATTTACATTCCTGAAAAAGTTGGTGTTCGTATCGAGGACTGTGGTTATGTGACAAAAGATGGCTTTGAAGTCTTCACACACACACCAAAAGAATTGATCTATTTTGATGTCTAATTAATAAACATGGGTCTTCAATTAAATTGAAGATCTTTTTGTTTGTAGTCAAATCGAAAACACCAAAAAAGCCGACTCATTGAGAGTCAGCTTTTTTTGCTATTTTTCCTCATGCTCTTGTCTAAGATAGTCAAGTCCTTCTTCAATCCATCCTGGCATTGCTTCTGCCAAAGGTTTAAAGCCATAGTTCAAACGACTATCTGAGAAACGATGACGATGAGGGATTTTATTTTTTTCTTCCTCAAGGGTTCTCAAAGAAAGACTGGCCTTTTGTGTAAATTCATCAAAATCAACAACTTGAACCAAGACCTCCTGGTCTACCTTGAGGGTATTGTAGATGTTGTCGATATAACCTGTCTTAATCTCCGAGATGTGAATCAAGCCTGTGGTACCATTTTCCAATGAAACAAAGGCACCGTAAGGCTTGATGCCTGTGATAACACCCCTAAGCTTGTCTCCAATTTTCATCTTAGTCTGCTACCTCTACTGTTTCAATCACAACATCCTCAAGTGGCTTATCTTGAGCTCCAACCTCAATATTGGCAATCTCATCAAGCACCTTGTAAGAGTCTTCATCCACCAATTGACCAAAGACTGTGTGACGACGGTCTAGGTGAGGTGTTCCACCATTTTCAGCATAAGCTTCTGCGATTGGTGCTGGCCAACCACCACGTTCGAGTTCCTTTTTAGCATAAGGAATTTCAGGCGTTTGAACGATGAAGAACTGGCTACCATTAGTATCTGGTCCTGCATTGGCCATAGAAAGCGCACCACGGAGGTTATAGAGCTCTTCAGAAAATTCATCCTGGAAGCTACCACCGAAACTTGACTCACCACCCATACCAGTACCAGTTGGGTCACCACCTTGAATCATAAAGTCCTTGATAATACGGTGGAAAATCACACCGTCATAGTAGCCACTCTTGGCCAAATTGACAAAGTTAGTAACTGTTAATGGTGCATGATCAGGGAAAAGCTTGATGACCAAATCACCATGGTTTGTTTTAATTGTTGCGACTGGACCTTCTACTGCATCCAAGTCAAGTTGTGGGAAATGAAGTTCTTTTTCTACCAATCCGAGTTCCTCCAAGGCATTGAAAATGCCATCTTCTTCTACTGTTCCTGTAACGTAATCTGCTTTTTCTTTCAATTCTGGTGCGGCATTACCCATGGCAATCTTAAGTCCAACATAGTCAAAAATCTCCATATCATTTGGACCATCACCAAACATCATAGCATTGACCGGTTTAAGGTTTTCATGCTCCAAGACATGCTCGACACCAGATGCTTTTGAGATACCATTTGCTACGACGTCAGATGAGTGTTCGTGCCAAGGTACCATACGAACATGTGTCGCAAGTTCTTCTGGTAACTCAAGCTCACCATCATTTTCCGCAAAAGTCCACATATGGTAAACATCGTTCGACAAATGGAAGTCTGGCTCCACATCACAAAGACCATAGACTGGTTTCATAGCATCATCAATCAAATCTGAACGCTCTGAGACAACTGGCTTATCCTTACCGGCAAAGCCCCAAGCAATCCCAATCTCCTTGCACCAAGCAACAAAGGCTTCTGTAACTTCACGAGCTAGGGGCTGGTTATAAATTTCTTCCCCTTTTCGATTAATCACATAAGTTCCATTGATGGTTACAAAATAATCGGGCTCTAGGTCTCGAATGTCCTCAACGACACCATAGTAGCCACGTCCTGTGGCAATCCCCGTCAAAATTCCTTTTTCTTTAAGCCCTTTGAAAACAGCCTTAATAGATTCAGGAATGTAGCCTGTCTTTTTGACACGAAGGGTGTCGTCAATGTCGAAGAAAACAATCTTTGTCTTCTTGGCCTTGTATTTTGTTTTAGCATCTACTGGCATCGCTAATCTCCTTTACAGTATCACGTCCAGAGTTAGGTATATCTGCTATCCTAACTAAAGACCGTATGGTACTCCCATTATATCATGTCTTAAAGCCAAAAACAAAAAATCATCTAGGACTATAGCAGTCTTAGACGATAGGCGTTTTAACGGTTAACACTCTTGATAATACGTTTGATATCACGTTCTTGTTCACGACGTTTGATAGATTCACGTTTATCGTAATCGTGTTTCCCTTTGGCAATACCAAGCAATACCTTGGCAAAACCGTTTTTTAGGTATACCTTCAGAGGAACTAAGGTCATACCTGTTCCCTTAAGATCATTTTGAAGTTTGGTGATTTGCTTCTTCTTGAGCAATAATTTTCTCGTACGGTCTGGATCTTGATTCCAAATATTACCTTGCTCAAAGGGAGCAATATGAACATTGATTAACCAAGCCTCACCGTTCTTGATTTGGGCATAGCCATCTTTTAGTTGGATGCGTGCCGCACGAACGGATTTAATCTCCGTCCCTGTTAGCACGATACCTGCTTCAATAGTATCAACGATACTATAGTCATGTCTAACCTTTTTATTCTGAGCAACAACATTGCCTTCACCCTTTGGCATAGCAGTCCCTCCATTCTCATCCTATTTTCGTTTTTTAGCAACGTCCTTGTAGAAAGGTTTGTTCCCTTTCTTCTTACGACGGCCACTCTCACGTCCCTTGTTATCATTATGAGGACGGTTTTGATTCTTACGCTTGTCGGGTTTCTTAGATGACTTACGTTTTTCGTCATAAGAGCCTTTACGACCATTAGCATCTTGATGGTTACGGTTATCCCCACGTTTACCACGACGTTCGAAGTCTCCATTTTGACGGTCACGACGTGGACCTCTATTGCGGAAGGCTTTCGCCTTCTCTTCACGTTCCTGACGAGCCTTGTGGTCTACTTTCTCAGTAACATCATACTCGCTTGGAAGGTATTGGAAGTCAATGTCTCCGGTTTCCTTATCCGCACGTGTTAACTTGACACGGATAGGCTGACCAACTCGGAAAGTCTTACCAGTTTTCTCACCCTGAAGTGTCATGGTACGTTCATTGTAATTGTAAAATTCTGGAAGGGTGGTGATGTGAACCAAACCTTCGATAGTGTTTGGCAATTCCACAAACATACCAAATTTAACCACACTTCCGACAATACCATCGAATTCTTGGCCAACAAACTCTTCCATGTATTCCGCTTTTTTCATAGCTTCAACGACACGTTCGGCATCAATGGCACGACGTTCAAGAGTTGAAGATGATGTCGCTAACTCAGGAATAACCTCTTCAAAATGTTCACGCGTCTCTTGAGACATATTGTTAGTGTACTCACGAATCATTCGGTGAACCAAGAGGTCTGGGTAACGACGGATTGGACTAGTAAAGTGGGTATAGTACTGAGCCGCAAGTCCATAGTGTCCGTGATTGTGTTCTGAATAGCGAGCTTGTTGCATTGAACGAAGCAGCATCATGTTCATGACTTCTGCTCCAGGTTTTCCCTGAACTTTGGCCATAAACTCTTGCAAGTCTAGCTGATCCATCTTATTGGCAGTTCCTTTGATTTGAACACCAAAGATAGAGGCATAATCCATGAAGCGTTGCAATTTCTCAGCTTTTGGCTCTTCGTGGATACGGTAAATAAATGGCAACTTAGCCTTAGCAAAGTGCTCTGCCACACATTCATTGGCAGCCAACATGAAGGATTCAATCATTCGCTCGGCTGTTCCACGTTCACGCACCACGATATCCACTGGCATCCCCTTCTCATTGACCAAGATACGAGCTTCAGATGTATCAAAGTTAAGGGCACCACGACGCTCACGCATGTCTTCTAAAATCTTATGCAATTCTGCCATAGCTGATACAGAATCCATGATTGGCTTAAACTGCTCAATCTTTTCTGGATTTCCAGCCAACATCTCATTGACATCACTGTAGGTCATACGGAAGGTTGTATTAATCACAGATTGACAGATCTTATGATTAACCACCTTACCTTTAGGAGTAATCTCCATAATGGCTGACTGCGTCAAGCGATCAACATTGGGATTAAGTGAACAAATACCATTCGAAAGACGCTCAGGCAACATTGGCACCACGCGGTCTGTCACATAAACAGAAGTCCCACGTGCTACGGCCTCACGGTTAAGAGCAGAGCCTTCAGTGACATAGTAAGACACATCGGCAATATGAACACCAAGCTCAAAGTTACCATTTGGCAAACGTTTGATATGGACCGCATCATCCAAGTCCTTAGCATCGGCTCCGTCAATGGTAAAAGTTACCTCTTGACGAAGGTCAACACGACCAACGAGGTCTTCCTGACTCGGTGCATCTGGGACAGCTTCTGCTTCCGCCATGACATCCTCTGGAAACTCTGAAACAATATCCATTGATTCCAAAACTTCCAAGACATCAATACCAGTATCCCCCTGATGACCAATAATGTCACGAACACTTCCTACGAAATAATCATAGTGACGGTTAGGGTATTTTTCGATATCAACCTTGATAATTTCAGTACCATCTAGGGCAACTGGTTCTTTCTTGATATAAATTGGCTGCTGAATTTTTTGGTTTTTAGACTTAATGTAACCCGCATAAGGTTCTTTCTCGTCGCTAAGGATAAATTTCCCTACAACAGTCTTAAGCGAACGTTCTACAATTTCAACAACTCGTGCTTCTGCTGCTGTCCCACGCAAACGATCTGCTGGCTTCTTGATAACAACGGCAACAGTATCACCGTCAATGGCATGGCCAACATCATTACGACCGATGAACATATCATCTTCACTATCATCGACATGCAAGAAACCAAAACCGTTCTTATTGGCACGGAAGACACCTTCAACAGTCACCTGATTAGGGTTTTCTTTCTTAGGACGCAAGGATACAGAGCCATCTCGGTTAAAACGCAACTGTCCCTTACTTTCCATGGCTGATATGGCCTTGATGAGCTGAGGGAACTTTTCTCCCCCAGCATGATTAAGAGCCTTGGCAATGTCGTTTACACTGGATTTCCCATGCTCCTTCAAATAATTTATAATAGATTCTTTCATGATTTCCTTTTCTTTTATTTATTGACTATAACGCAAAAAATGAGCCAACCTCAGTCAGCTCATTACTTACTTGAGAGAATGGAAAGGACGATTGCATCTACAATCCATAGAAAAACCATGATTCCTGTAAAGCGTTGCATAAAGGCTTCAAAACCACGTGGTTTACTACGTTCAAATAGTGCTTCTGACCCACCACCATCAAAGACATTGCTACTTGGATTTTTTTGTGGCTGCATGAATACCGCAATCACAATAATAGCTGACATCACCAAGAGCAGCGTTAATAATAAGTCGTACATAGTTATTCCTCCGAAAAAGTCCTTTTTATTCTACCATAGAACCCTTTAAGATTCAACATGTAAGGTTACTTTTCTATCCTTGGGGCAGAATTTGGGTACCTGAATTTTCTCAGGATGATTCTGTTTATTTTTACTTGTGAGATAGTTGATGCTCCCACATTCACTACACTTTAAATTGATTTTAACTCTCACCTATATTCTTGACTCCTAGCGATTTTCTAAAGATGATTAAGGACCAGACAAAATTTCCAAAGACGATCATTGCAGTCACAAAGAAGACCCAACGATAACCTAATCCTGTCGCAACTGCTGACCCAACAAAAGGACCTAAAACCTGTCCAATATATGAAAAGCTTTGATTAAAGCTAAATATTCTTGAGATTCCTTCTTGGGGTGTCATCTTGGTCAATAAAGAATTGACACTAGGCATAAGGGCACCCACACCAAAGCCATAGGCAAAACGTAAGATACCCAGTTGCAAGGCTGAACCGGCAAAACCACAGAGGAAATACAAGAGAAAGCTATAAAATAGCCCCATTAAAAGCAGGCGATGATTTCCAATACGGTCTCCCAGTTTTCCCAGAAAAGGGGTACTTAAGAGACTAGAGAAGCCCATAGCAGAAACAATTAAACCTGAGTAAAAAAGGATATTGTCCCTCTGACCTAAATAGCGAATGTAAAGAGCCAACATAGGCGCAATCGATTGGGCAGAAATCTGGATAATCATACTGGTCACAAACAAGCCAATCAACATAGATTTGCTAGGAATTTTTGCAAAAACCTGAGAAAGGGTCATCATCTCTCCCTTTTCGACAGGCTGGAAATTCTCTTTCAAACCAAAAATAGTTAAGAGGCAGCAGATAAATAGAATGAGTCCAACCAATAAAAAGGTGCCCCTCATACCAAACGCCTCAGATAAGGTACCACCTAACAAAGGGCCAATCAGAACACCTGCCGTTAGACCCGTAGACAAGGTCCCCAAGGCATAGCCAGAACGGTTCTGAGGAACCTGGCTAGCAATCAAAGCTGTGGCATTTGGGACATAGCCCGCAAACAAACCATTCAGTGTTCTTAAGAAAAGCAGCCAGAAAACATTGGGGACTAAGGCAAGACCTCCCATTGTAAAAGTCATCACCATGCTAGCTCTAATCATCATGGGCTTTCGACCATAACGGTCAGCCAAGCGTCCCCAAATAGGGGAAACCAAGGCTGAGGCTAGGGCAGAGATGGCAACAGACAAGCCAGCATACCATTCGACCATATCTCCTTTAACACCAAGTTCCTCAATGTAGAGGGCCATGAAAGGCATAACAATGGAGAAACTAGCTCCAGTAAAAAAGGTTCCTATCCATGCAATTTTAAGGTTACGTTGCCAATCAGTACTTTTAAGTTCTTTTTGGCGCAAACAATCATCTTCTTTCTAAAATTCACTATCCATTATATCACAATGGCTAGCTATGAGGAGCTCGTTAAATCATTTATTGCGCTCTTCACCTTCTCCTTCAAATCATCGAGACTACCGTTATTATCAAGAACCAAGCTGGCATAAGGCTTTTTCTCAGATAAAGACATCTGGCTATCAATACGCATCTTAGCTTCCTCAACACTTAAGTGATTACGTTTCATCAAGCGTTGGCACTGGACCTCCGGTGACACTGCCACCAACCAAATCTGGTCAAACCAGTCCTGATACCCATTTTCAATAAGCAAGGGAATATCCATGAAAAAAACATCTTCTTCCTTGGCCAAACGCTCCCTCTGGGCTGCTAGTTCCTCTCGAATAATTGTCCCTTGAATCTCAGCAGACCGCTGTCTCATCTCCTCATTGGAAAAAATCAGTTGCCCTAGTTTAGGACGATCCAATTCTCCATTAGAAAGGAGAATCCCCTCTCCCAACCAATCAAGCAAGGCACGGTACAAACGCCCCCCTTGGGCCTGCATATCGTGTACAAGCTGATCAGCATCAATGACCTTGTAACCTGCCTCTTTAATCATTTCAACAACAGTAGATTTTCCTGAAGCAATACCACCTGTTAACCCAATAATCATCGTTTCTGACAACGAGGACACAAATGTGTTCCTCTCCCTCCTAACTTGATTTTCTCAATTGTGCTTGCGCAGCGTGGACAAGGCTGTCCCGTCTTTCCGTAAACCTGTAAATAGTTCTGCATGGTCCCATCCTCACCAAGGGCATTACGATAAGTCCTTATGGTCGAGCCACCTTTTTCAATTCCTAGCTTTAAAATAGCAATCGTTTAATCATGGACCCGCTTCATGGCTACCTTGCTGAGTTTCTTTGCTGGCGTCTCTGGTTGAACCTTAGCTGCCCAAAGCACCTCATCAACATAGATATTGCCTAGACCAGCCACTAATTTCTGCTCCAAGAGGAGACTTTTAATGGGCTTTGCAGAGGTCATCAAGGCCCTCTCAAACGGGGCGTATTTAAAAGCCTTCTTAGTAGGCTCAGGACCAAGCTTTTTCTTTGTAAAATAAGCCTCCTCTTGATTTTTAGCCAATAAATCAAAGGTCCCAAACTTGCGGACGTCCTGATAAACAAGAGTCGAGCCATCATCTAAGGTAAAGAAAAGATGGAAATGCTTATTAACAGGAACCTGATCTGTAAACAAGAGGTATTTTCCTTCCATGCGCAAGTGGGAAATCATAATCAACTGTCCAAAGTCAAAAATCAAGTACTTGCCTCTACGTCGCATGGCTTGAATAGTTTGGCCAGGTAAGTCATTCAAAAAACTATCATAGGAGGTCTTTATCATTTTCGGAACCTTAACTTCAACAGACAAAATGGTCCGACCTACAACTAACCTTTCTAACCCTCGTCTAACAGTTTCTACCTCAGGTAACTCAGGCATCTGCTCCTCCTTCTAGCAAGAAAGCCGAGCAAGTGCCCAGCTTTTTAATATTCTTTTTCATTGTAACCAAAATCGGCCAAATCAAGTTTTTTATCACGCCAATTTTTCTTAACCTTAACCCAGGTTTCAAGGAAGACCTTGTCCCCTAGCATAACTTCAATATCTTTACGGGCAAGGGTACCAATTTTCTTGAGCATGGAACCTTGCTTGCCAATGACAATACCTTTTTGGCTGTCACGCTCAACCATGATTGTCGCACGAATATGAATCTTATCCGTGTCTTCATCACGCTTCATCTCATCAATGACAACCGCAACAGAGTGTGGAATTTCTTCACGTGTCAACTGAAGGACTTTTTCACGAATCATCTCCGATACCAAGAAACGCTCTGGGTGGTCGGTGATTTGGTCCGCTGGGAAATATTGGAACCCTTCCTCAAGGTTATCACTCAAGACATCCACAAGATGAGAAACGTTGTTTCCTTGGAGGGCAGATATCGGAATAATCTCCTTGAAATCCATTTGTGTACGGAAATCCTCAATCTGCTCTAAGAGCTGATCTGGATGAACCTTGTCAATCTTATTGATTACCAAGATAACTGGAACCTTAGCTTGTTTAAGACGTTCGATAATCATATTATCACCCTTACCACGGGGTTCATCCGCTGGTACCATAAAGAGGACGGTATCCACTTCACGAAGGGTTGAATAAGCAGATTCCACCATGAAATCTCCAAGAGCCGTCTTAGGCTTGTGAATCCCTGGTGTATCGATAAAGACAATCTGTTCCTTATCAGTTGTGTAAATCCCCATAATTTTATTACGGGTTGTTTGAGCCTTATCACTCATGATAGCAATTTTTTGCCCCATAACATGGTTCAAAAACGTTGATTTTCCTACATTAGGACGGCCAATAATAGCCACAAATCCTGATTTAAATGTCATATAACTTCTTTCCTATTTCCTTTTAATTGAAAATTAAGTTCCAAATTTTAGGTATAAAAACAATCATACCCGTAATGAGTGCATAACAAGAAACCACTAGAACAGCTCCTGCAGCCATATCCTTAGCATTTTTGGCTAGCATCGAAAAGTGATAATTACTGGCCAAATCGACAACATTTTCAATGGCAGAATTAACAATCTCTAGGGCAATTACGAGAAAAACTGCCATCAAAAGAAAGAGCCATTCTGTCGCAGACACACGAAAAATCAAGCCAGCCAATACCACCAAGATAGCTGAAACCAAATGCTTGCGCATGTTGCGTTCTTCTTTAAAAGCTGTGATAATCCCTGTTAGAGCAAACTCAAAACTAGCTGTAAATTCTCTGTTTTTCCACTTTTTTTGTGGGTTATTGTCGCGTAAGTCCATAAGCAGTCAAAATTTCTTCCTGTAATCCAAACATTTCCGCTTCTTCTTCTGGGGTGTAATGGTCGTAGCCATTGATATGAAGAAAACCGTGAACAGCCAAGAAGCCCATCTCACGCTCGAAACTATGGCCATAATCCTCAGCTTGCTCGTGAGCCTTATCAACAGAAATAAAGAGTTCACCGATATAACTATCAAACTCTCCCATCATTTCAGCTAATTCAGGATTTTCAGCCAACTCTTCCTCATCAAAGCTAATGTCTAATTCAGGCTTATACTCCAAACTAATAACATCCGTTGGACGGTCCGTATCACGATATTCCAGGTTTAGCTCGTGGCTACGTTCGTTGGTTACAAATGTAACCGCCATTTCTTTGTCTTCCTTGCCAAGTCTTTGTGCTGCAAAATCTAGCAACTCCAAGGTTTGTTCTTTTAATTTCTCAGAGACTTGTCCAGTCTCATCAATCATTTCAATATACATAAGATACTTTAGGAACGGCAATGCTCACTTCAAACATAGAACCGCTCGCTTCCTTTCACTAACTCATTAGCTTTTTTATACAAATACATAGAATACTAGCCCAGAGTATTTTTGGTCTAATATTAATCACCTCATTATACCATAAGGACACAGAAAAAGCAGACTTAAGGCTAATTGTCTGCTTTTTGTAGGACGTCTCTGGGAAGCGTTACTTATCTAAATTATCCCTAAGACGTTGAATATGAATGGTTAAAAAGACTTGTTCGTCTAAACTCAGCTCAAAGACATAACTTGTCTTGATATATGCAGCAATCTTTTGGGTACAGATAAAGGACTCTGGATAATTTATCTTAACTTGTTCATATAGAAAAGCATCATTCTTGCCACCACTAACCCCACTCACAATACGTTGTGCTAGGTATTGGAGATGTGTCATAAAACGGTTATACGAGAAACTATCCTCCTCCAAATCATAACCAAAATGAAGACGGACAATGTCACTAATCCCAACCACAATTTGAGTCATCTGTCGGTCTTTTTCATGGAGACCTGCATCTTTTTGTGCATTAACAAAATGTAAAGCGACAGAGGCAGCTTCATCATCTGCCAACTGAACTTCTAAATCCTTGGCAATCAAACGAAGGGCTTGTTTCCCAATTTCATACTCCCGAGGATAAAATTTTCGAACCTCCCAGGCCAAAGGATTCTGCAAAGAAACACCCTCTCTACTTCTTTCAATAGCATAATGTAGGTGGTCTGCAAGGGCGATGAAAAAAGAGGGATCAAACTTGGTTTGCAAGACAGCTTCAGCAAAAGTAAGAATATTCAAAAAGACCTGCATTTCACCGTCAGGCAAATCGACATAAACACGAGACCATTCCTCTACTGCCTCTGTATTTTCCAAAACAAAAGTCTTTTCAATCTTTTCCTTATCAACAAGGTCTCCAACCCTCTTTTGAAAGCCGAGTCCCTTACCCATGACAATGTATTCCACATTATTATCCAAAGCTTGGACAACATTGTTGTTTAAAACCTTTTCAATCTTCATCATGATTCCTCGTTATAAAAGCGCTTACTTTATTTTACCAAATTTTTAATGAGAAACCTATTTACTACAAACAAAAAGTGCTGGCCTGACCAACACCTCTTACTTATAATTCTGTTCGATTTTCGATAGCTCTTAGCAAAGTCACTTCATCAGCATACTCAATGTCAGAACCGACGGCCAAACCACGTGCTAAACGAGTCACCTTGATTCCTGCAGGTTTAAGAACACGAGAAATATACATAGAGGTTGCCTCACCATCTGCTGTTGCATTAGTGGCGATGATAACCTCGTCAACCTCGCTGTCCATAAGACGGGTAATCAAACTTTTCAGGTTAATATCGTCTGGCCCAACACCATTCATAGGGGAAATAAGCCCTTGAAGCACATGGTAGAGACCACGGTATTCCTGAATCTTTTCCATAGCTGAAACATCTTTGGAGTCTTCAACAACCAAAATCTTAGTACGGTCTCTAGTTTCATCGGTACAAATGTTACATGGATCATCATCTGTCAAACGACCACAGACCGAACAATAAGTCAATTCACGTTTTGCTGCCAAGAGGTTTTTTGCGAAATCATTGACATCTTCATCAGACATGCTAATGGTATAAAAAGCTAGGCGTGTCGCTGTTTTAGCCCCAATTCCAGGGAGTTTTGAAAAGCTATCAATCAGCTTCGCAATTGGAGTAGGATAAAGCATGAAGGCCTCCTGTTCTTTATATTTTTTTATTCATCACTTATCTTTTGTCACTTTCATGGATAAGTCTTTACCCAAGAACAAATACTCAAACACTATATCACAGAAAAATCCCTCGTGCAAGGCACAAGAGATTTTAGATATTTAGTGAGTATTTTGATAAAGCTCCATGATAGATTTTACCGCATTTTGTTGGGCCTTGCTCTTAGAATCTAGAGCGTGTGGATACATAATACCTACAGCCAGCTTAGTGCCATCTTTGGCAGTCGCATAGGCAACCGCATTAAGGTTAACCGTTGTTACAGAATTACCGGAACCATCCGTCGCATATGTTTCGGCTGTCCCTGTTTTACCACTAATCGGAATGATAGAACTTGCCATAGCTTTACCAGTCGCAAGGCTAGAGCCAGAATTGACCACATCATTGAAACCTTGTTGGATAAGGCCTAATTGCTCAGAATCGAGAGGTAAGGTATTTAATACACGTGTATCTACCGTTGAAGATAGAGTTCCTAGACTACCATTAGCTCCTGCATCGTAGATACCTCCAACAATATGGGGTGCTACACGTTTACCACCATTGGCAATTGAAGCAACATACTGAGCCAGCTGAATGGTTGTATAAGAGTCGTACTGACCAAAGGCCTCTGTCAAGACGTTGGCTACATTGTAATTCTTAGAAATGTAACCTTCTGATTCTCCAGGTAAATCAAGTCCTGTAGACACCCCCATACCAAAATCAGCATAGGTGTCACGAAGCGTCGTCATGGCCTTATCCATATTGTCAGTCGACAAGGCCATACCTGGAACATACTGTTGGCCAAGTAGTTTAATTGCAATCTGCACCATATAGGTATTTGATGAGTATTCTAGAGCCTGTGTCGCGGTAATAGCACGGCTACCTTGGTCTGTAAACCAAGATGTGATAGGGGCTGAACCGGCAATGTTGATGGGTTGGTCAGTCAAGACCTGATTTCCATAAATGGCACCTGAACGCCAACCAGCAGTTAAGGTTGCTCCCTTAACAACAGATCCTGGGATGAAGACATCAGTGATTGTTCCTAAGGCATTGGCCTTAAAATCTTGTGCTCCTTGTTCATGTTTTTGCCCTGCCATAGCAAGTACAGCACCAGTGTCAGCATTCATAACCACTGCATACATTCCTTCAGAATAGGTAGCTTTATTCGCTGAAATCTCTGAAGAGAGCTGTTGACCTAGGATATCTTCAACTCCCTTTTGGAAATCAAGGTCGATGGTCAACTGCAGATTGTTTCCCTTGCTACCCTTTTGAGTGATTTTATCACTAGCAACTTCGCCTTCCTTGTCTACTGTAATCTCACGAACAGTATGTTTTCCTTGCAGTTTCTCCTCATATTCTTTTTCTAGATAAGAAGTTCCTACACGGTCATTAAGGGCATACCCTTTCTTGAGGTATTCCTTGGCATCTTCTTGTGGTAAACCTGCTTCCGAACTTGAGACTTTCCCGATGAGAGGTGACAAGGCTGAATCAACCGTATGACGTTCCCAATCCTTAGCAACCGTAATACCATTGAGTTCCTTCTGTTTAGCTGCTACAATCGCAATTTGTTCAGGTGTCAAGTCTCCTGTTTTCAATGTAACTGTTGAGAAATTAGAAACAGCATTCATCTGTGAGTAAATGTAGACAATCTTAAGCTCATCCTCAGAGTAATCCACTGCTTCATCAGGAACTGCATCAACAGCATTGTTGTAAATAGTAGCTTCAGCTAATTTATTACCAAATTTATCTGTTTTCTTGTCGTTTGGAAGATCATTAACAACACGCTTATAAGTGGCAGAGTCCGCTAGATAGAAATCTCGTTTTTGACGTGCTGTTACCTTCGTTTCCGTCAGAGTCACCATGGTCGCCAACTTTTCAGCGACCTTCTTCATCGTATCTGATGACACCAAATTGCTACGTGTGAAGGTGATAACATCCTTACTCTGGTTGGTCGTGAGGGCAACCCCTTTAGCATCAAAGATTTGCCCACGTTCGCTTGCAATCCTAACTGTATACTTAGAATTATCCTCTAATTTCTTCGTATAAAACGATTTGTTATAAACCTGCATATAGGTCAAACGTGCAAAAAGCAACAAAAAAAGGACAAAGACTACACCAAAAAGCAAGTAAACACGACGGGAGATGTTTACTGGCTTTCTAGGTTTATTCGCTCGTTTTTCTTTTCGTTTTTGGCGCCGTTTTTCCCATTTTTGACTGAGTTTTTTCGAAAATAATGTCACTTTTTTTCCTCTATATTCTCATAAAAATTCTCTTTTATTTTATCACAAATAAGCTTTAGCAAACTTAAAAAAATGTCGAAATCTAAAAAAAACTTGCCTCAATATAAGACATGTTTTTTAGATTATAATGACAACTTTTTCATCCAGCTAGGAATGGCTTTACTGATATGAGTCGGTAAAACCACATAGGCATTTTTAGCCAGATCATCTGCGATAGCTGAGTGAAGCCAGACAGCAACTGTAACTGCTTTATAAGAGTCAATTGAAGCGAATTGGGCCAGAAAACCAGTAATCATACCAGCCAGAGTATCTCCCATGCCTCCTGTAGCTTGATAGGGCCCTCCAACTTCTAAATGAGCTACTGTTTCACCTTGATAGACAGCCGTCTTGTGACTCTTGGCAACTAGGATTGTCTCAGCTTGGAACTCTCCCAGGGCTTTCTGAGTGTTAGAGACTGTCTGCTCTGGAATCCTTAAACCAGACAAGCGTTCCCATTCTTTTTGATGTGGAGTGAGAGTAAGGTGACAATCTGGTAAGTCCTTCTTAGTCTTCTTAGCCAAAAGATTAAGAGCTGAGCCATCAACAACCAAGTTCTGATCTGCCCTAATATTTGCCAACACCAAGTCCATAGCTTGACTAGCTACACCATCCTCACCTAGGCCAGAACCGATTAATACCACATCAGCTGCCCTAAGATTATCAAGAAATCTTTCAGTCTCTCTAAGGTCAAAAGCCATGGCTTCAGGGAGATGGGCATGAAGGGCTGTGATATTTTCACGATCCGTAGCCACTGTGACCAGACCTGCCCCACTATTGACACAAGCTATGGCAACCATAATAATGGCACCACCATAAGGGTAAAGCCCACCAACTAAAAGCACTCGACCGTAAGAACCCTTATGAGACTCTCTCAAGCGAGGTTTTATCACTTGCCTAGCTAAATCGTCATCAACTTTCATAAACTATCCTTTCGCACTACGAAGAGCAGCTTGATAGGTCTGTTCCATAAGCATGGTAATGGTCATAGGGCCTACACCACCTGGAACAGGCGTGATCATGCCAACCTTATCTTTCACTTGATCGAAATCAACGTCACCACAAAGTTTGCCTTCTTCATCACGGTTGATTCCCACATCAATGACAACGGCACCCTCTTTGACATAGTCTTCTGTTACAAATTTTGCACGTCCAATAGCTACAATCAAGACATCTGCCTTGCTACAAACCTTAGCCAAATGCGGTGTTCGTGAGTGGGTCAAGGTAACTGTAGCATTTTTTTCCAAAAGTAGCTGAGCCATAGGTTTACCAACAATGTTACTGCGTCCGATAATAACCGCTGTCTTACCTTCTAATTCAACATTGTACTCACGAAGGATTTCCATAATCCCAGCTGGTGTACAAGGCACCATTTGACGGCGACCATTCCAAAGATTACCAGTATTCATAGGATGGAAACCATCGACATCTTTTTTAGGATCAATAGCCAAAAGAATACGCATTTCATTAATATGATTTGGCAATGGCAACTGAACCAAAATACCATGGAATAGCGGATCCTGATTATATTGCTCAATAACCTCAATCAATTCTTCCTCGCTGATACTCTCAGAAAGGTTGACTGTCTGGCTATGGAAACCAGCCTTTTTAGCAGCACGTTCCTTGTTGCGCACATAAACCTGACTAGCCGGGTTGTCACCAACCATAATTACCACTAGTCCTGGCACAATCCATTCCTTTTCTTTAAGGCGTTCTACCTTTTCATGCAAATGATCCTGCATTTTAGCAGCTAGGGCCTTACCATCCATTATTATCGCCATGGGTGTTCTCCAATACATACTTTTTCTCAATTATACCATAGTGATGGCTCTTTGTGACTAAATTTTCTAAATTTTCAAAAAGACATCTTAAATACGAAACTAAAAAAGCTGGAATCACCTTCCAACTTTTTTCTGATTATGCTTCGTGACTAGTCCACAAAACCATTTTGCTGACTCCAGCCCTTAATAACCTTCAAGGTCTTCTGCTGGAATTTGCCACTTTCATACATGTGATCTGCACCTGTTAAGGAAACGAGAACGGAATCACGGTAGTTCTTAGCCGTTCTTCTGGCAATATTAGGATGAGTCATCTTATCCTTAGTCCCAGAAATGACGAGAACAGGACATGAAATCTGACTAAAGTCAACGTAAGCTGCTTTTGTCTTATCAAACCAATGAAGAGCCATCTGAGTATAAACTTTTCCTGATTCAGGAACCAGATCAGCAAAAACTTCCTCTTTCAAAGATTCCTCTTGTTCATTCATGCAATACTTGAAAAACTCTTTTTTATATGGAGGCATGGCCTTTTTCCAAAATCCCCAGCGTAAAAAGTGTTTGCCAAAACAAGCTAACATGGTTGGATAAAAGGCGTAGATATCTGCTGTCGGAGCAGGTCCCATGAGAATCATACCTGCAACCTCAGTCTTTTCAGCAACCATTTGAGCCACCAGACAACCTAAAGAGTGTCCCAAAATAAGTGGTGGTTGGTCTAGACTTTCAATCAAAGCCACTAAATCATCTCGATAGTCCTGCAGGGTAACAGTCCCAACCTTAGCTAGGCACTCTTGATAAGGTAGGTCATGGTAACGAAAGCTAGGTGTATGCACCTTATATCCCATTTGACGTAGACCTGTCGCAAATTCTCCCCAAACATTGCCATCACACCAGGTCCCATGAATTAGGACAATCTCTTTGTTCAAAACCATTCCTTATACATCTCCCTTTTTTGTTAAAAATTTAGATTATTTATCTATCTTATAGTATCACACTTCCAACCTAGATACCTTTATACATTTCTTACAATCGTAAGAAAATGGTCTCTTAAATGAATAAGAGACCATTTTTCTATATATTATCAGCGATTAGCCTTGTGCATTTCTTCCTTAACCGGACAAGAACACTCGCAATCGCCACAAGATCCTTTTCCTTTGATATAGTGACGGATGCCAAGACCAGCTAAAGCAAAAATAATGAAAGCAATGATAAAGGTAGACATAACAATTCCTCCTAAACCTAAATATGAGCTTCTTGAAGATTATCCAAGCTAATGATTTGATCCTTAATCTGACGTGGTTTACGAACAACAAAGTAAATCATCGTTACTAAAAGTAAGAAAGCAACAAAAGTCCAAATCGTCATTGACTTGCCGTACAGGATAACTTGACCAAACTGGTAAAGGATTAAACTCACACAATAAGCTAGACCTGTTTGGAAACCGATAGCCCCAACTGTCCATTTCAGATTGGCCATTTCACGCTTAATAGCTCCAATAGCCGCAAAACATGGCGCACAAAGCAAGTTAAAAATCAAGAAGGAATAGGCAGCTAAGGAAGAATAATCTCCTCGTAGAGCCGCAGCCAGACCCGCCTCACTGCTATTATGATAGAGAATACCAAAGGTGGCAACAACGGTCTCCTTGGCAGCTAAACCTGTGAGAGCCGCAACTGTTGCCTTCCAATTTCCAAATCCGAGTGGGTCAAAAATCCAAGACAAGCCCTTCCCTATAGTCGCCAAAATGCTAACTTCCGTATCTACAGTATGTAGGGTAAAGTTGTAGTTAGACATAAACCAGATAAGAACCGTCAAACTGAAAATGATGGTTCCCGCACGTTTGACAAAACTCATAGCCTTACCAAAGGCATAACGCAAGACCGACATGGCTTTAGGCCAGTGGTAGGCAGGCAATTCCATAATAAACGGACTGGTTAAACCACCCAAAAAACTCGTCTTTTTGAGGGCAATACCTGATAGGATAATAGCAGCCATCCCAATAAAATAGGTACTTGGTGCTACTAAAGAATTACTAGGGAAGAAAGCTCCAGCAATCAAGGCAATAATTTCTAACTTGGCCGAACAAGGCATGAAGGTTGTCGTCATAATGGTAATGCGACGGTCCCTTTCATTTTCAATGGTTCGACTAGACATAACCGCTGGTACCCCACAACCTGTAGAAATCAACATAGGAATAAAGGATTTCCCAGAAAGTCCAAAACGACGGAAAATACGGTCCATAACAAAGGCAATACGACTCATATATCCAATGTCCTCAAGCACACCCAAACAGATAAAGAGCACAAAGATTTGAGGTAGGAATCCTAGCACTGTCCCAATCCCAGCGACAATCCCATCAACAATCAAAGACTTAAGCCAGTCCTGAACTTGAAGATAGTCAAGACCAGAAGTTACCAAATCTGGAACATACTTACCAAAAAGCACATCGTTAGCCCAGTCTGTCCACATGGTTCCAACAGTCTGAATAGATAAGAAATAAACCAAATACATAACTGCTGCGAAAATTGGCAAGGCCAAAATACGGTTGGTAACAATTCTATCAATCTTATCTGACAAGGTCAGAGCAAAATCTTCTGTATGACTTTGGGCCATCTGACAAACTCGTTCGATAAAGGCATAACGCTCATTAATGACAATTGACTCCGCATCTTCGGTGAAAACTTCCTCAGTGATTCGAATGATGTCTTTGATTTCTTTTCGTTGGAAGGGGGACAAGTCTAGCTCAGCCTCAACTAAAGCATCGTGTTCAAAGAGTTTAATGGCGTAAAAACGCGCAGACCTTTGCGGCACCGAATTTCCCAAGACTTCCAAAATTTGTGAGATGGCAGCTTCTAATTTATCATCATAAATTGGAAAAGCAATGTCAGCAACTGTAGAGGTTGTCGTATGAGCCGCCTTCTTCACAACCTGATCAATACCAGTTTGCTTGAGAGCGCTAGTGGCTACTACTGGTACACCTAGATGATAAGATAATTTATCAACATTAATCTGCTTTCCCTGAGCCTCTAAAACATCACTCATGTTAAGCGCTAAAGTGACTGGAATACCTGTCTCAATCAACTGCGTTGTCAGATAAAGGTTACGCTCCAAATTTGTTGCATCGACTACATTTAAAATGCTGTCTGCCCTTTGGCTCAACAAATAGTCACGCGCCACCTTTTCTTCAGGGCTATAGGGTGACATTGAGTAAATCCCTGGTAAATCCTGGATTTCTAAATCCTTATTCTTTTTGACCAGACCACTTTTTCGTTCCACAGTAACACCTGGCCAGTTACCAACACGCTGATTGTTTCCTGTTATCAGGTTAAATAAACTGGTTTTACCACTATTAGGATTACCTATTAATGCAATTTCTGTCATTTTTCCTCTCCCTCATCCAGCATGACCACACTAATCATTTGCGCTTCCGACTTGCGTAGGGTTAATTCGTACCCTCTCAAACTAATTTCTAGAGGATCTCCCAAAGGGGCTACCTTACGCAACAACACTCGAGTACGCTTTGTAATTCCCATATCCATAAGACGTCGTTTGGTTTCATTGGCTGAAAAAATATCAGTAACGATAGCCGAACGTCCAACTGGTAATTCAGAAAGAGGTATCTTCTCCTGATCTTCCTCGGCAGGTGCCAAATCAATCTTATCCAGAATCGACGCATCAAAGGCTAAGCGACTCCCTTTAACGATAATAATAGCACTGTTCTTGGTCTTAGTTACCACCTCAATCGTTTCACCGGCAGCCAACCCTAGGTTAGATAAGTGCAAAAGACTATCCTTAGGGAGGTTAATGCCAAGAATCCGGTAAGGCGTTTTTAAGGCCGCATCATATATGAGCATATTTCTTGACCTACTTTATTATTTTTGATACGGCATCATTATAGCATATTTATCCATCTTTTCCGCAATATTATCCTAAACAAGAATGATTCTAGAAAAGCAGAACACAAAAAGAAAAGGCCGGAAAAGTTCCAGCCTTCACAAACAATGTATATATACTTAATGAATATCTTACAAAACCTTACTCAAGAAATCCTTGGTACGATCTTCCTTAGTATTATCGAAGATCTCTTGTGGTGTCCCTTCTTCGACAATGACACCGCCATCCATAAAGATGACACGATCTGCCACTTCATAAGCAAAGCCCATTTCGTGGGTAACGATTGCCATTGTCATCCCTGACTTAGCAAGGTCCTGCATAACTGATAGAACTTCACCAACCATTTCTGGGTCAAGGGCTGATGTTGGTTCGTCAAATAAGAGAACGTCTGGATCCATAGCCAAACCACGTGCGATAGCGATACGTTGTTGCTGACCACCTGATAGACTTGTTGGGTAGGCATCTGCCTTATCTTTCAAGCCAACCTTTTCTAAAAGTTCCATAGCCTTTGCTTCTGCATCAGCTTTAGAAACACCCTTAGTCTTAATTGGTGACAAGGTGATATTTTCTTTAACTGTCATATTAGGGAAGAGGTTAAACTGTTGGAAAACCATCCCCATCTTCTCACGCATTTTGAAAATGTCGTTATTTTTATCTGTAATATCCACACCTTCAAAAGAGATAACACCTTTTGTAGGTTTCTCAAGCAAGTTCATTGAGCGTAGGAAGGTAGATTTTCCTGATCCTGAAGGACCGATGATAACCACTACCTCACCCTTTTTAATATCTAGATCAATCCCTTTGAGAACTTCGTTCTTACCAAAATACTTGTGAAGATTTTTAATCTCAATAATTGTTTCTGCCATTATTTACGTCCCTCCCCAAGTCGTTTTTCCATTTGTTTCAAGAGTGCCGTCATAGCCGTTGTCACAATCAAATAATAGAAGGCTGCGAACAAGAGCGGCGTCAAGGTCAAGTATGTTGTTGTTGCAACAGTTTGTGCACCATTCCACAATTCCATAACCCCGATGGTTTGCAAGAGCGAACTATCCTTGATAATAGTAACAAACTCGTTACCCAAGGCAGGCAAGATATTTTTA
Organism: Streptococcus sp. HMSC072D03; assembly: GCF_001812855.1. Classification (NCBI taxonomy): domain Bacteria; kingdom Bacillati; phylum Bacillota; class Bacilli; order Lactobacillales; family Streptococcaceae; genus Streptococcus; species Streptococcus sp. HMSC072D03. Next base: position 30,380 of record NZ_KV810618.1, on the reverse strand, counting down.
ATAGCTTGAGGCAAGACCACATAACGCATGGTGTTCCATGGACGGATACCAAGTGAGTAGGCAGCTTCAACCTGACCTTTAGGAATAGACTCGATACCTGCACGCACACTCTCAGAAATATAAGCACCACTGTTCAAAGAAAGGACGATAATACCTGGAACGATACGTGACAAATCAAGGTTCAAAATGCCAAACTGAACAGTTGGAAGATTCATATGGATGAGGTTAAAAGCAATCATAATCTGTACAACCATAGGAGTCCCACGGAAAACCCAAACATAAAGGCTTACCAACCACTCCAAAGGTTTGATTCCAGAACGCTTGGCCAAGGATACCAAAACCCCAAGGATGGTTCCGAAGAAGACCACGCAGACCGAAATCATAATTGTTACTAAGACACCATAGTTAAAGTAAGACCAAAACTGTGGTAGAAATGAAAAATTCATCTAGATACTCCTTACTAATATTCTTCAATATTATATCAGAAGACTGTATAATAATAAAGTATTTTCTTATAAATGCGATATTTCAGTATAAAAACTAAGTTATAGACCTAGCTAGCAAAACTCTCAAGCAATACACCGTATGTCTTTCTAAGATGACATTTTCACAAAAGATTTGCCAATGAGTTGAGATACTGCTGTTTTGGCAAGCCATACAAGCATCACCCGATACTTTCATCCTGATAAAAATGCCTGAAACTATCGAGTTTCAGGCATTCTGATTTTTGGAACCTTGTAAAGTTCCAAAATAATTTATTAGTAAAGCAAATCGTAGATTTCCATTGCAATCAAGTCGATGCTATCAAATGAATAAGATTCACGTGCTTCAACGTCACGCAATGTGAAAACTGGACCATTTTCAGAATCGTTGCTAAATGATACTTCGGCAACAACCACTCCTTCACGTTCAAAATTACGTTTCAAATTACCACCATCAGCCGCCATCATTTCAAGACGGTTAATGATTCTCACCAAATGTGATTCCATGTTATTTCTCCTATTAATTGTGTATTTCTTACTTATTTTATCACACTTATGGGAAAAATGGGGGAATTTTAAATATTTTTCAAGGAATTGTACATAATGGCCTTGATAGAATGCATACGATTCTCAGCTTCTTGGAAGATGATATCACTGTATTTTTGGAAGACTTGATCAGTGATTTCTAACTCTGCCAAACCATATTTGTCATAGATTTCTTGCCCAATTTGGGTATTGAGATCATGAAAGGCTGGGAGGCAATGCATAACGATGACATCTGGATTTGCTGTCTTGGCAAGTAGGTCTGCATTAATCTGATAAGGCAAAAGTAAATCAATACGAGATTTAAAGTCTACTTCTTCACCCATAGATACCCAGACATCCGTATAAAGCATATCCACTCCCTTGACCTCTGAAATATCATCTGTAATGGTTAAATCGGCACCATTATTATGTTTCTGAGCTAAAGCTACAATCTCATCTTCAGGTTGCAGCACCTCTGGGGCAATAATCTTGACATTAACGCCTAAAATAGCCGAAGTGACCAAAAGTGAGTTGGCCATATTATTTCTACCATCTCCAATATAGGCGATGGTCAAGCCTTCCAAACTACCAAAACGCTCCTTCAAAGTCATGAAATCCGCAATCATTTGCGTTGGATGCCAGGTATCCGTCAAACCATTCCAGACCGGAACACCTGAGTACTTAGCCAAATCCTCGACATCTTCTTGCTTAAACCCACGGTATTCGATTCCATCAAACATAGAACCAAGCACCTTGGCTGTATCAACAACAGATTCCTTTTTACCTAACTGAATGTCTCCAGCACCAAGGTAGGTCACATTCATACCTAGGTCCTGACCAGCCACTGTAAAAGCTGAGCGAGTTCTTGTAGATGTTTTTTCAAAAATCAAGGCAATATTTAAGCCATCTAAATATTTATGCGGAATTTTTTCCTTCTTTAGCTGTTTAAATTTTATAGATAAACCGATCAACTCCTCAAGTTCCTGCTTGGTAAAGTCGATTTCTTTCAAAAATGATTTAGCTTGTGTCATAGGTATCTCTCTTTCGTTCTGAATAATATAAAAACATTATATAATATTTATACATTTTAGACAAGCGTTTTTGAATTAAAATTCAATGTTAGCACTCTTATTAAGAGAGTGCCAAACCTAGATGCTTTTTACTTGCAATCTACCTTCCGCATGCTATAATGGAGTCATAGATTTGACCTTTTTTGACCAAGATTGTTTTCAATAAAGGTCTTTCCCAATTCAGATAGAAAAGAGGTACTGATATGCTCTGTCAAAACTGTAACCTTAATGAAGCTAGTATTCATTTGTATACCAATGTCAATGGTAATCAGCAACAAGTTGACCTCTGTCAAAATTGTTATAAAATCATGAAATCTGACCCAGAGAACCCCCTCAATCAATTCAATCAAACAGGAGGTTCCAACTTCTTCGACGATTTCTTCAGCGACCTAAATAACTTCCGTTCTTCTAACGGCGATCTTCCCAATACACCTCCAACACAAGAAGGAGGTAACCAAGGAAACGGTGGCAATACACAAGGGCCAGGCCGTCCAGGAGGACCACGCCAACAAGCTCCTCAACAGCCACAAGGTCTTCTTGAAGAGTTCGGCATTAACATCACTGACATCGCTCGTCGTGGAGACATTGATCCTGTTATTGGTCGTGACGAGGAAATCATTCGTGTCATCGAAATTCTTAACCGCCGTACCAAGAACAATCCCGTCCTCATCGGTGAACCCGGTGTCGGTAAGACTGCTGTCGTTGAAGGTCTAGCTCAAAAAATTGTAGATGGTAGTGTGCCACAGAAACTCCAAGGCAAACAAGTCATCCGTCTTGATGTGGTCAGCCTGGTTCAAGGGACTGGTATCCGTGGCCAATTTGAAGAACGCATGCAAAAACTCATGGAAGAAATTCGTCAACGTCAGGATGTTATCCTATTTATTGATGAAATCCATGAAATCGTAGGAGCTGGTAATGCCGGGGATGGCAATATGGATGCTGGAAACATCCTAAAACCTGCCCTTGCTCGTGGGGAACTTCAACTGGTCGGAGCAACTACACTCAACGAATACCGCATCATCGAAAAAGATGCTGCCCTAGAGCGTCGTATGCAACCAGTTAAGGTTGACGAACCAACGGTTGAGGAAACCATCACTATTTTGCGTGGTATCCAACCTAAATATCAAGACTACCACCATGTCAAATATACAGACGAAGCTATTACTGCAGCTGCAGAATTGTCCAACCGCTACATTCAAGACCGCTTCTTGCCAGACAAGGCCATCGACCTCCTCGATGAAGCTGGTTCGAAGATGAACTTGACCCTCAATTTTGTTGATCCTAAAGATATCGACAAACGTTTGATTGAGGCTGAAAACCTCAAGGCTCAAGCTACTCGTGACGAAGACTTTGAAAAAGCTGCCTATTTCCGTGATCAAATTGCCAAATACAAGGAAATGCAAAAACAAACCATTAAAGACCAAGATATGCCTGTCATCACAGAAAAACATATCGAAGCCATTGTGGAACAAAAAACCAATATCCCTGTCGGTGATTTGAAAGAAAAAGAACAATCACAACTTCTTAGTCTTGCTGATGATCTTAAATCACATGTTATTGGACAAGATGCCGCAGTTGATAAGATTGCCAAAGCCATCCGTCGTAATCGTGTTGGATTGGGTGCACCAAATCGCCCAATTGGTAGCTTCCTCTTCGTAGGTCCTACAGGAGTCGGTAAAACTGAACTCTCTAAACAATTGGCTATTGAACTCTTTGGTTCAGCTGACAGTATGATTCGTTTCGATATGTCAGAATACATGGAAAAACACGCCGTTGCCAAATTGGTCGGTGCCCCTCCAGGATATGTCGGTTACGATGAAGCTGGTCAGTTAACTGAAAAAGTCCGCCGTAATCCATATTCACTCATTCTTCTGGATGAGGTTGAAAAAGCTCACCCAGACGTTCTTCACATGTTCCTCCAAGTTCTTGACGACGGTCGCTTGACTGATGGTCAAGGGCGAACTGTAAGTTTCAAGGATACCATCATCATCATGACTTCAAATGCTGGTACAGGTAAAGTTGAAGCTAGTGTTGGCTTTGGAGCTGCCCGTGAAAATCGTACCAATTCTGTGCTTAACCAGCTTGGAGATTTCTTTAGCCCTGAATTCATGAACCGTTTTGACGGTATTATCGAATTCTCTGCCCTTAGCAAGGAAAATCTCCTCACTATCGTGGACCTCATGCTTGATAATGTCAACCAACGCTTGGCTAATAACGGTATCCACCTCAGTGTAACTGAGAAGGTTAAGGAAAAATTGGTTGACCTCGGTTACGATCCTAAGATGGGGGCTCGACCACTACGTCGTACCATCCAGGACCATATTGAAGACGCTATTACTGACTTCTACCTTGAAAACCCAAATGAAAAAGATCTCAAGGCAGTCATGACTTCAAAAGGCCACATCACCATTAAGTCTGCTAAAAAATCCGAAAAAACTGCTCAGAAAAATGAGACAGCAAAAGAAACTGATTAAATAAAGAAACCAAGTCATAACGACTTGGTTTCTTTATCTTTTCATTTCCTATTTTCAAATTTATCCCTAATTCTGCCTAAATCAATAGGAAAATGAGCAAAATTTTAGTATAATATAGGCAAATAAACGTAAGGAGCAACTCATGAATCCAACATTTGGTGACAAGGTTGGGGGAACTCATTATCAAACACGTTACGGTGTTTATGCTGTGATTCCTAACCAAGAAAATACAAAGATTATTTTAGTCCAGGCTCCTAACGGGGCTTGGTTTCTCCCAGGTGGAGAGATCGAAGCAGGCGAGGATCACTATAGCGCATTAGAACGCGAGTTAATTGAAGAACTTGGGTTTACAGCCACTTTGGGCCAGTACTATGGCCAGGCCGATGAATACTTCTATTCAAGCCACCGTGACACTTACTATTACAATCCAGCCTATATTTATGAAGTTGTAGATTTTTCAAAAATTGGCAAACCTCTTGAAGATTTCAATAATCTGGCTTGGTTTCCAATTGATGAAGCCATTGCTAAACTTAAACGTGGCAGTCATAAATGGGGAATCGAACAATGGAAAGAAACTAACACAACAACTGACAAATCCTAGGAGGAAACTATGAAACTCATTAATACGACCCGTACACACCAAGAACTCGTTCAAAACCAACTAGACAACACGGATGCCTTTCTCGTAGAGACCTACTCTGCTGGGAATACTGATGTTGTCTTTACACAAGCACCTAAGCATTATGAACTCTTGATTTCAAATAAACACCGTGCTGTTAAAGACAATGAATTAGAAGTTATCCGTGAATTCTTCCTCAAACGAAAAATCGACAAGGATATTGTTTTGATGGACAAACTCAGAACAGTACACACTGACAAATTGATTGAGATTTCATTCCCAACAACTGTATAAGACAAAACAAGCAATGGCTAATACCACTGCTTGTTTTTTTGTATGTTACAAAGCTTTCGAAGCTTGATCCAGAACTTCCATAACCTGACGACTATGTTCCAACCGCTTGGCAACACTGTCAAAATCCTTAGTAGCCACCATCTTTTCAAAAGCCACAAATTCATCATGCATACGATGTTGTGGACTATTGAGATTGACGACTCTCTCTTTCTGACCATTGAGAGTGACTCCAATCTCAGGAAGAGTATTGGTTGCACCAAAAATTGTAATAGCGCCCTTATCACCTTGTATAGTTGAACGAATCTCCGCACTACAATCTTTAGCTCCAATGGCAACAGCCTTAAAGTGACCATAGTCCAAAACTAGAATTCCTGACGTATCCACTCCTCGCTCCACATTAGGTAGATATTCCACACGATGAGGCTTTCCAAAAAGGCCAACCAGGAGATGGATATTATAGATATTAAGATCTCTAAGTGCTCCCCCACCCATTTCAGGGTTGAAGGCAGGAGCAATCTCTCCTCGCTTAAAGGCGTCATAACGTGACGAATATTGAGAATAATTGATATTCACAATCTTAACATCTCCAATATCAGACAAGGCTTCCTTAATCGCTGTAAAATTAGCCAAATATTGATTGGTAATAGCCTCCATCAAGAGAAGCTCTTTTTCTTGAGCAAGCTTAGCTAGCTCTTCAAACTCTTTCAAATGTAAGGTGAAGGGTTTCTCACAGATAACATGCTTGCCGGCCAAAAGTGCTTTCTTAGCATAATCATAGTGGGTATGGTTGGGCGTTCCCACATAAATCGTATCGACTTCTGGATTGGACAAAATTAACTCATAATCACTAGTCGCCTGAGACAAACCATATTGCTTAGCTAGGGCTTCTGCCTTATCAAGTGAGCGTGGTGTCGACAAGATAGCTTCAAGCTCAATGCCCTCAATAGTCGTTAACACAGGAAGAACCTCTGTCACAATCATTCCTGTACCCAATAATGCAAGTTTCATCAACTTACCTCCTTAATTTCTAATCTCTCTTTGAAACGGACTAACACTAAGGACAAACTCATAGGTGTTAAATTCTTCTTTAGTTACTTGAATGAAGCTCATTTTTTTCCTTCCTAAAATGGATAAAGTAAATGACGAGTGAGATAAAAAGCAAGATGGCAAGTACTGCCACTAATGGCATTCGGATTGGACGGATATTAAGCAACAAATCTCCACTAATTGCATAAACAATCGATACTGGCGTCACTCCAATAAGTGTCGCCAAAATCCTCGTCCTTGTGGGTAAATTCATTTGAACACAAGCATAATTGACCAGAGCTGATGGTATAAATGGAATAGAGAAGGCCAGTGAAATCCCAATAAAGCGATGCTTAAAGTTCTCAATATAGTTTAGAAGTTTCTCCATGCGTTTGGACTTCTCTGGCTTTTCAAGTCTTCTCAGAATTTCAAAACTAGTTAAATTCCCAAAAGTATTACCAATAATATTCATCGGAATCGCAAGCAAAGGGCCATAGAGTAGCCCAACAAAAATACAAAAAATAGAACTTGAAACTCTAGGAATAGCCGATGACAGAATCATGAGACTAAGAAGGATCAGTGCATTTTGGAAATTAGCCTGCTTAAAAACTTCTCTTAAAAAGGCTTGATCATGCTTAGCGTTGGTCCATTCCTTGATTAAGGGGATGAAGTTATTTAAAAGAGGCCATAAGAATACCAGTATTAAACCTGCTATCCCTATAAAAAATAGTCTTTTTTTAGTCATTACATCTCCATAATTTTAATCGCTCCTTTTATTATAACAAAAAAATGCCTTCATTGATTTAGAAAGGCATCTTTTACTGTGATTACTTGTTAATCAAATTTGCTTGCGACTTGTTTTCCAAGGCACCATTTTTAAAGTTAAGGGTAAGGCTACCTGTTTCACCCTTCTTAGCGACAAGGTTCGAAGACCAAAGTGCTTGTGTCATTGTTGCATCTGAAGAAACAGCAATCGAATAAACATCCGGTGTACCAAGAGTTTTGACAGCATCGTCATAGCTAGTTCCATTTTTGAGATTTTCGTACATCTTCAGTGTGATTTTAGGATCACGGACGTAAGAAAAGTTTGAAATTGACTTAACAACAGTGCTATTGTTAAAGAGTTTCGCTGTAACAACAACATTGTCATACTGCCAATTATAAACATCAAGCTTAGCATCTCCTGCCTGCTCCTGACTCGTTGATGAGGGTTCACCAAACCAGCCCTTCAAGCTATCAAGATTTGAGCCTCCTGAAAATTCCTGAGAAGCATTTGCCATGGTAATCTTATCAAAGTTCTGGCGAACATTCCCATGCTTAACGGTTAAAATCTTTGAGGCTTCATTATCCAAAGATCCCTTCGTCTCTGTCTTAGACGAAGATTTTCCACAAGTAGCTAGAGTAAAAAGTGAGAGACCTAAAACGGTCAAAGACAAAAGTTTTTTCATAATAAATTCCTATATATACAAATAAAAGGCTGACGCCTCTGGTTTTTATGGAGCCGGTGGGAGTCGAACCCACGTCCAAACACCTGCCAACATATTCGTCTACAACCATAGGTTATGTCTTTCATTTAACAGATAGACGACACATAACTCAAGCCTTCTATCTGCGAGCCTATAAATCTCTTTTCAACCAGCTAGGCAATGGTCAAACGTAGCTTATAAATCAATAAAACCTCTAAACAAACATAAGCAATCTGCTAGAAGTCACGCGAGCAGGTGTTTAGGCTGCTACAGCGTAAGAATTAGTATTTTTTGCAGTTATATTTAACTGAGCGTTTACGTCGCCACACGAGTCGCAGAATATGCCTCATAATGCCTGTCGAATCCGTAACGACCCCAATATGAGATACTGAGTATTATAGCAAATTTTTTAATCAATTGCAAAAGATTAGCCAAACTGCCTCCCCAATAAATCAACCATGGAATTGCTAATAAAGTAGCTTACTTTGGTTTTAGGATAAGCTAATAACTTTTTTCTGTATGCTTGTCTTTTCCCTTTCAATGCTAAAAGATTTTATAAAATACTTTCACTAAAACTTACCGAGTAAAAAACGTTGAGAGAACAAATCTTTCAACGCTTTTCTTTTTGCACCCTAAGGGAATCGAACCCCTATCTCAAGAACCGGAATCTTACGTGATATCCATTACACTAAGGGTGCTAACAGTATACTATTATAGCATACTCTAAAATAGAAAAAAAGACATGTTTCCATGCCTCTTTTTTTATCTTACAATTCGATATCTCCGAAAAGATCCGCCATTGAGAATCCAGATTGAGTTTCTGGAAGTTCGTAGTCACGTTTTTCTTGACGTTTTGGACGACGTGGACGTGATTGACGTTTTTCGTTGTTTTCGCCTTCAGCGTTAGCTGGACGTTCTTCAAGAGCTTTGATTGAAAGTGATACACGTTCTGCATCAGCGTTTACTTCAAGAACTTTAACAGTAACGTCTTGACCTACTGAAAGAACATCTTTTGGATTTTCAACACGTTTGTGTGAAATTTGTGAGATGTGAACAAGTCCATCGATACCTGGCAATACTTCAACGAAAGCACCGAAGTCAGTCAAGCGTTTAACTTTACCTTCGATAACATCACCAGCAGCAAGTTTTTGTTCAACGCCATCCCATGGTCCAGGTGTTGTTGCTTTAAGTGAAAGTGATACACGTCCTGCTTCTTCGTCGATAGCAAGAACTTTAACTTCAACTTCATCACCTACAGATACAACTGATTTAGGTGAAACGTTACGTTCATGAGACAATTCAGTCACGTGAACAAGTCCGTCAACACCACCAAGGTCGATGAAAGCACCGAAGCTTGTCAAACGAGCAACTTTACCAGTTACGATTGAACCAACTTCAAGTTTAGAGAAGACTTCTTTACGAGCTTCTGCAGCTTCTGCTTCAACAACTTCACGACGTGAAAGGATGAAACGGTTTTCAGCTGGATCAACTTCTTTAATTTTAGCGTCAAATTCTTGACCTACAAATTGTTCAGTGTTACGAACAAAACGAGTATCGATCATTGAAGCTGGAATAAATCCACGAAGACCTTCAAATTCAACTGAAAGTCCGCCTTTAACAGCGCGTGTTCCTTTAACAGTAACAACTTCTTCTTCACGACCAACAAGTTTATCCCAAGCTTTGCGAGCTTCCAAGCGTTTTTTAGATACAAGGTAAGTTACAGTATCAGTATCTTTACCAACAACTTGACGAAGAACAAGCACTTCAAGTGTTTCACCAACTTTAACAAGGTCTGCAACGTTTGCGTCACGGTCGTTTGTCAATTCACGACGTGTCAAAACACCTTCGATACCAGTTCCTTCGATAACAACATTTGCTTGATCATTATCTACTGAGATAACTTCAGCTGTTACAACGTCACCTGTGTTAACTTCGCTAACACTGTTTAGCAATTCTTCAAATTCGTTCATTCTAAAAAGATCCTCCAACAAGAGCCAGCCAATTCTGACCCTTGATAACAATATATTTTTAAAGGTACCCGCAAAGACAATGGTTAACTTAGACGGTGCCAATGCACCCGATACCTTTTACTGGGGTAGCTGGATTCGAACCAACGCATGAGGGAGTCAAAGTCCCTTGCCTTACCGCTTGGCTATACCCCAATAGCAAAATGCTATAAAAAAACATCTAAGTACTTGATATCGACTATCCCGATTCAGTTTCTTAGACATGGAGAGAGAGGGATTCGAACCCCCGAACCCGAAGGAGCG
>NZ_KV810618.1:0-20054 GCF_001812855.1 Streptococcus sp. HMSC072D03 | reverse complement strand
TTTACAGTCCGCCGCGTTTAGCCTCTTCGCTATCTCTCCTTAAGAACAAGAAATAGTATATCACAGTTTCTTGACCAAAGCAAGCCTTTACTTTGGATTTTAATGATTAAGATTGTATGATTCAATAATGGCAGCTACTGCATCATCCATTTTTTTGTGGAAACCTACAACATTTTCCTTGTCAACAACGGCAAACTTACCATCAATTTCCACAATTTGTCCGATGACTTTCTTACCAACAAGAAGTTCAAAACCTTCAATAGTTGCTTTATTGACGACTACTTTAGCATCATTAATTTGGATTTCAATTTTTTTATCTTTTTTACTCATAGATTTATACCCGATCCTTGGCTCGAGCCATCCTTTCTTAATGTATCTTCTTAATTCTACCGAAAAAGAAAAAAGCTTGCAAGAGCAAGCCTTAAAATAATCATTTATCTATTAAGAATTAGTCAACTTTGACAATCCATCCTTCTGGTGCTTCAACATCACCAAATTGGATACCTGTCAACTCATCATAAAGTTTACGTGTTACAGGACCTACTTCTGTTTCTGAATAGAAGATATGGAAGTCATCACCATGTTGTACCCCACCAATTGGTGAAATAACGGCAGCTGTACCACAGGCACCTGCTTCGACAAATTTATCCAATTCGGAAATCTTAACATCACCTTGGATAGCTTTCATGCCAAAGCGATTTTCAGCCAAGTAAAGCAATGAGAACTTAGTGATAGATGGCAAGATAGATGGGCTGAGTGGTGTAACGAATTCGTTATCGGCTGTGATACCAAAGAAGTTTGCAGAACCCACTTCTTCAATCTTAGTGTGAGTTGCTGGATCAAGGTAGATTACATCAGAGAAGTTACGGTCATGTGCAATCTTACCTGGCAACATACTTGCTGCGTAGTTACCACCAACCTTAGCAGCACCTGTACCATGTGGAGCAGCACGGTCATAATCATCTTGGATAAGGAAGTTTGTTGGAGCCAAACCACCTTTGAAGTAGTTACCTACTGGCATAGCAAAAATGGTAAAGATATACTCATCTGCTGGATGCACACCAATGATATCACCAACCCCAATCAACAATGGACGGAGATAAAGTGTTGCACCTGTACCATATGGTGGAACATATTCTTCATTTGCACGTACAACTTGTTTACATGCATCTACAAATTTGTCAACGGGAACTTGTGGCATCAAAAGACGATCCGCAGTACGTTGCAAACGTTTAGCATTTTCATCTGGACGGAACAATTGAATAGAGCCATCTTTAGTACGGTAAGCCTTGAGTCCTTCAAAAGCTTCTTGACCATAGTGAAGGGCTGGAGATGCTTCTGAAATATGCAAAGTCGCATCCTCAGTCAATTGCCCCTCATCCCATTTACCGTCTTTGTAATATGAGATATAACGGAATGGAAGTTTACGGTAATTAAATCCTAGATTTTCCCAGTCTAAATCAACTGTCATGTGTATGTCCTCTTTTCTGTTACTATGTGCTTTCTAGTATAGTCCTTTTCATTGAAAATTTCAAGGTTATGTTGCAAAATTCTGACAATTCTTTTTAAAACACTTATTTTGCCCATCAAAGAAAAAACTCTGCCCTCTAATAAGAGAACAAAGCTTTCTTATCTTTATCTTTCAATAATCTTGGCAGAAAAGACTTCTTTATCTGCTAATCCTTCAATGAAACTACCGTTGCTAGTACGGTCTGAAAGATTTAGAAGGGACAAGTCAACCTCTGCCGTTCCGCCTGTTGTTGCTGTTACAAGCAAGGTCTGAGGAGTCTCTTCCACTGGTGTTGCTAGAAGATCTATTTCGCCACCAGCATTTTCCGTAAAGACTGGACCCGCAGTAAAGACACGATGTGGTTTCGTCTTAAGCTCACGAAGAACTTGGAGACCTCGACCAGCTCGCTTAGCCTGTGGAATATCTGCTGTAGCTACACGTTTGAGACTAGCTCTTTGTGTCAGAAGGTAGAAACTTTGAGTATTTGCTACAAAAACAGCCTGAACGGTATCATCATCCTTAAGATTGATTGCCTTAACACCTGCTGCCTTAGCACCAACTACTGGCACTTCGTCTGCGTTAAAGCGAAGGGCATAACCCTTTTGAGTGATAATCATGATATCATCCAATTGAATCGGCGTAACCGTAACAATAAAATCACTATCATCCTTGAGTTTAGCGTATTTAACCGACTTAGACTTGTAGGTACGCCATGGTGTAAATTCCTTGCGTTCGAAACGTTTAATCTGACCCAGCTTGGTAGCTGCTAGGTAAGTACCTGTTTCAAAATCATCCAGGATTTCTGCGTAAAGCACTTCTTCATCCTTAGATAAATTGGTGATAGTTTGTGATAAATGCTCTCCCAAATCCTTCCAACGAATGTCTGGTAACTCATGGATTGGACGATAAATCACATTGGCCTGATTAGTGAAAATCAAGAGGTGTTGTGTCGTCTTAGCTTGCTGAACCAGAATCAAATCATCATCATCACGTTTTCCGACTTCGTCAATCGTTGAAGCATTGAAAGAACGTGGGCTTGTACGTTTGACGTAACCACCGCGAGTGATGCTGACATAGGTTTCTTCTTCAACAATCAAACTTGCAGTATCAATTTCAATGGTCTTGGTTTCTGCTTGCAACTCTGAACGACGGTCATTACCAAATTTCTTCTTAATGTCACGGAGTTCACGTTTCATGACATTAAACATGGTACGCTCATCACCAATGATAGCAGCCAAGGTTGCAATTTGTTCACGTAAATCAGCTTCCTCATTTTGGAGGGTGACAATATCCGTATTGGTCAAACGATAAAGCTGCAAGGTCACGATAGCTTCGGCTTGTTCTTCTGAAAAATCATAGCTGACCTTAAGATTTTCCTTAGCATCAGCCTTATTTTCAGAAGCTCGGATAAGAGCGATAACCTCATCCAAAATAGAGATAACTCGGATCAATCCTTCAACAATATGAAGACGTTTTTCAGCTTTTTCCTTGTCAAATTTTGAACGAGCAACAATAATATCACGACGGTGGGCAATATAGCTAGATAAAATCTTTTGTAAGCCAACTTGACGTGGGGTGAAATTATCAATAGCCACCATGTTGAAATTGTAGTTAACCTGAAGATCCGTATATTTCAAAAGGTAGTTAAGAATAGTTTGGCTGTCAGCATCCTTCTTAAGTTCAATAGCAATACGCAACCCTGTACGGTCAGACTCATCACGAACTTCTGCAATACCTGGAACCTTGTTATTAACACGAACATCATCGATTTTTTTAACAAGAACTGCCTTATTGACATCGTAAGGAATTTCAGTAACGATGATTTGTTCCTTGCCACCTTTGAGTTGTTCAATTTCAGTACGTGAACGCACAACGACGCGGCCCTTACCAGTTTCGTAGGCCTTACGAATCTCATCTTTACCCTGAATGATAGCCCCTGTTGGGAAATCTGGACCAGGCAAGAATTCCATCAATTTATCCAGTTTAGCAGATGGGTGATCAATCATGTAGACAACGGCATCGATGACTTCTGACAGATTATGCGGTGGAATGTCCGTGGCATAACCAGCAGAAATCCCTGTAGCACCATTAACCAAGAGGTTTGGAAAGGCTGCAGGTAAAACGGTTGGTTCCTTCTCTGTATCATCAAAGTTCCAAGCCCAAGGAACAGTGTTTTTATCGATATCTTGAAGAAGGTAGCCAGCAATCTCTGACAAGCGCGCCTCTGTATAACGCATAGCCGCTGGTGGATCACCATCCATAGAACCGTTGTTACCGTGCATTTCAACTAAGATTTCACGATTCTTCCAGTCCTGGGACATACGCACCATGGCGTCATAAATGGAACTATCGCCATGTGGGTGAAAATTCCCCATAATGTTACCCACCGACTTGGCAGATTTACGATAGCCCTTGTCATGGGTATTGCCATCCTTATTCATGGAATAAAGAATACGACGTTGAACGGGTTTCAAACCGTCACGAATGTCAGGAAGCGCACGCTCCTGAATAATGTATTTGGAGTAGCGTCCAAAACGCTCCCCCATGATGTCCTCAAGGGACATGTTTTGAATATTAGACATAAGATTTCTCTTTATTTTTTAGTTTAAGTAATGATTTGAAATAATGTGAAAGACAAATAGTAACTTTCCTACCTCACTGCCACGCCTCACAATGTCTTTCCTTGATTTTGCAACTGTAAAAGAATGGTTTTCACCTTCCTAATTTCTATTTCACCAACCACAAATTGAACGATTGTACTTATCGCAATTAAAATGAAGAATACACAAGATAGTGTCAATGAAGTAGAAAGTTCACCAAAGAATAAGATAAAGTTTATGAGTGTTAAACAAGTCATTATAGAGGCGTTGATTACGAGAACAGTAGCTAATGGGATACGAAATAACCTATAATGGTAGATACTTTTTAAAAGTGATGTGATACTACAAGCAACACTTAAGGGAGTAAAAACATACACATTATAGAAAACAAATAACAAACCCGAGTAGGTTCTATCTGAGAATGGATTATCTATCAAAGATAGAAGGAAGGTTACCACTACTAGTATAGGCAGAAGTAAAAAACGTGTTTTTATTGGTCGCTTTTTATAAACACTTAAATAAGCTATTGCCACTCCACAAACAGGAAGGACTATTTGAGGATAGTAAAGTATGAAACTTAATACCTTAGATAACATAGGTCTACCTCACATTGTCTTTTCCTGACTCAGCCATATAATCTTTATTTTTTTCGTTTTCCTTTCTCCCTATTATAGTTTGAGCAATACCGCTTGCCGCTAGGAGGATAAAAATAAGGTACATGGATGAATTTGGGAGAAATTCCAAAGTCCCTTGTAAGAAAAGTAGGTTGAGGAAAGCCAGTAATGTGGCGAAGAAACTATTAATCGCTAATAAGATTGAATAATTGGTTTGAAAGCGTGTTAAATGTAGAAGACTTTTTATAAAAGCTATTAGTGAGAATGGTACATAAAACACTGAAAAGACCATCAGGTAGTAAAAACCAAATAATAAGCCTGAGAATGGACTACCCAAATAATAATAGAGGGGGTTATCCAGCACGAAGATTATGAGGGAGACTATAGATAAGAGAAAAAGGATCAAAAAGCGTGTTTTTATAGGACGTATGCCATAAAAAATTAAGTATATAGCAGAAACAATAACCATAAGAATAATAGCAGGAACAGCTACATCTGCATGGTAAGCTAGGTAATCCATAACATTAAAATCCACTTTTCTACCTCCATTGATTTCTAGTCAATGACACTGCAAATAGTTAATAAATGATGTAGAAAATAATCAAATTGTTTCTTTATAATCCCAAATATCTATTGATAGTAAGCGCTCTCCCTAACTCTATCTTATTACATTCCCTTCTGGCCTGCAACTTAAAATGCGCCGCTTTCTTCCAAGGTAAATTTAACGTTATCTTCAATCCATTGACGGCGTGGTGCTGCCTTATCTCCCATAAGAACTGAGACACGACGTTCGGCACGCGCTAGGTCATCAATCGTTACTCGGATAAGGGTTCTTGTCTCAGGATCCATGGTTGTTTCCCACAGTTGGTCCGCATTCATCTCACCAAGCCCCTTGTAACGTTGAAGAATAGCTCCACGACCAAATTTTTGGCGAAGCTCCTCAAGTTCCCCATCAGTCCAAGCATATTCGACAACTTCCTTCTTACCTTTCCCTTTAGACATCTTGTAAAGAGGAGGCAAAGCGATATAAACGTGTCCTGCTTCAACCAGTGGACGCATATAACGATAGAAGAAAGTGAGCAAGAGGGTCTGGATGTGAGCCCCATCGGTATCGGCATCGGTCATGATGATAATCTTGTCGTAGTTGATATCGTCAAGGTTAAAATCAGCTCCAACACCTGCACCAATAGTGTAAATCATGGTATTGATTTCTTCATTTTTGAGAATGTCAGCCATTTTGGCCTTCTCAGTGTTTAGGACCTTACCTCGAAGAGGCAGGATAGCCTGGAATTTACGATCACGGCCTTGTTTGGCTGATCCACCGGCAGAGTCACCCTCGACCAGATAGAGTTCATTTTTCTTAGCATTTTTAGACTGGGCTGGCGTCAATTTCCCTGACAAGAGTCCCTTGTCTTTTTTATTTTTCTTGCCATTTCGGCTGGCATCACGCGCTTTTCTAGCAGCTTCACGGGCATCACGGGCCTTGATAGCCTTACGCACCAAGTTAGAAGCCAGATCTCCATTTTCCATAAGGAAGTAAGTCAGATGCTCTGAAACGATACTGTCAACAATCGGACGAGCTAAAGGAGATCCCAGTTTGTCCTTGGTTTGTCCTTCAAACTGAAGGTGTTCTTCAGGAACCAAAAGCGAGATAACTGCTGATAAACCTTCACGGTAATCTGACCCTTCGAGGTTCTTATCCTTTTCTTTGAGAAGACCCGTCTTACGCGCATAATCGTTAAGAGCCTTGGTAATGGCAGACTTGAAGCCT
This sequence comes from Streptococcus sp. HMSC072D03, assembly GCF_001812855.1. Classification (NCBI taxonomy): domain Bacteria; kingdom Bacillati; phylum Bacillota; class Bacilli; order Lactobacillales; family Streptococcaceae; genus Streptococcus; species Streptococcus sp. HMSC072D03. The sequence continues at coordinate 13,559 of NZ_KV810618.1, read as the reverse complement.
GTTTCGTGGGTGCCTCCGTCCTTAGTACGGACATTATTGACAAAGGAAAGGATATTGTCAGAGTAACCGTCATTATACTGAAGGGCTAATTCCAAGTGAAATTCTTGTTGATCTCCATCAATATAGATAACTGGTGTCAACGTTTCCTTGTCCTCATTCAGGTATGACACGAAGTCTTGAACCCCATTTTCATAGTGGAATTCTTCACGAACTTCTTCTTCGCCACGCAAGTCAGTCAATGTCATAGTGACATTCTTAAGAAGAAAGGCTGATTCTTTGAGACGCTCTGAGATAGTGTTAAATTTAAAGTCAGTTGTTGAAAAGATGCTCGCATCAGGCATAAAGGTAACTTTTGTACCTGTCTTAGACTTAGGCGCTTTACCAATCTTTTCAAGCCCTGTTACAGGGTGACCACCATTTTCAAAACGTTGGCGATAAACACTACCGTCACGGGTAATTTCTACCTCAAGCCAACTAGACAGCGCATTAACAACTGAGGAACCCACACCGTGAAGACCTCCAGAAGTCTTATAACCACCCTGTCCAAATTTACCACCAGCGTGGAGAACAGTGAAAATAACTTCAACTGTTGGTTTACCCATGGCATGCATACCTGTCGGCATCCCACGTCCAGAGTCAGAAACAGAAACGGAACCATCCTTATTTAGGGTAACAGCGATAACATCACCAAAACCAGAAAGAGCTTCATCGACCGCATTGTCGACAATCTCCCAAACGAGGTGGTGAAGTCCTGTTCCATCTGTTGAGCCAATGTACATTCCAGGGCGCTTGCGAACCGCATCCAACCCTTCTAGTACCTGAATGGCATCATCATTATAATTATTTACATTAATTTCTTTTTTAGCCAAGAGTGACCTCCAAAATTTTCATCCTTATTATTTTATAAGTTTTCAGAAGAATTTGCAAAAGAAATCAAGAAAGTCCAAAAGATATCTTAAGGCTGACTGACTTTGTCAATTACTAGGCTGTATGCTATAATTATCTCATGAAAATCTTATTGTTAATCCTAATCGCCTACTTGCTAGGTTCCATTCAGACCGGCCTCTGGATTGGGAAACTATTCTTCCACACCAATCTTCGTGAGCATGGCTCTGGAAATACTGGAACAACCAATACCTTTCGTGTTCTAGGTAAGACTGCTGGTACCATCACCTTCTTGGTGGATATGTTCAAGGGTACCTTGGCTGTTCTTCTACCTATCTGGCTTGGTGTTACAGAGGTTTCACCTCTAGTTATTGGTTTCTTTGCCATTATCGGACATGTTTTTCCAATCTTTGCTGGATTTAAAGGTGGGAAGGCCGTTGCGACAAGTGCCGGGGTGCTTCTTGGTTTCGCCCCACTCTACTGTGTCTTCCTACTCTTGGTCTTTGCCCTAACACTCTATCTAACCAGCATGATCTCATTTTCTAGTGTCACTGCTGCAATTGTTGGACTGATTACCTTGGCTGTGTTTCCAGCCATCCACTTCTTGCTAGATGGCTATGACCTTATTTTCACTGGGGTCCTTACCATCATGGCTTTGATTATTATCTTCCGCCACACTGAAAATATGGGGCGAATCCGTAGGCATCAAGAAAACTTGGTACCTTTTGGACTTAATTTAACCAAACAAAATCCAAATAAATAATACAGATCTATCAACCACTAGCAAAAAGCTAGTGGTTTTCTTGTTCTCCTAATCAAACAATGCTTTCCAAGTCAAAGAATAAAGATCCGAAGTCTACACCTCGGATCTTTTTTAGGCTTAAGCTTTAAAGCTAACACCATTTTCTTTCAATTTTTTAACTGTCGCAGGTCCGACACCCTTGAGGGCAAGAACTTCTTCTTCAGTCACAGTAGCAAAAGCCTCTGCTGAAGTCAAACCTTCATTGTAAAGAGTCTCTACAAGGTTTGAACGAAGGCCTTCAACTTCTGGAAGTTCTGCAAAAGCTTCAAGACTAAGGTCTTTAGCTGCTACTTCTTCCTTAGCAACTGTCTTAGTTTCAGCAACAGGTTGTGGTGCTACTGGTGGCACTGGTGGAACAGGCGCAACTGGTGGGACAGGGGCTTTAACATTATTGAAAAGTCCTTGTTTTTTCAAACGGTGTTTAAAAGCTTTCTTTTTATTTTTTACTTTAGCCATGTTTAGTATTCTCCTATTTTAATCGGCGACACCTTTCCATAAAGTACTGTCGCCATTTTCTTTTTCATCCTCTATTAATAGTGACGTTCCCCGAACAAGCCATCTGGCATATCATGGAAACCTTTGCCAGCACGATAGTTGGCAAACTTGCCAATTAGGAAATTGTAAGCATCCAATTTGGCTTCATAACGGTAACTTGCATCACGTGCACGCTCATCGCCATCTTCTTCCCAGATTTTCTTGCTAGCGGCCAAGGCCGTTTCGTTTACTTTAACTTGGGTAACAACCCAGGCTTCGAAGTCTTTTAGAAATTCTTGTTCGTAGGTCATATTTTCCTCTTCATTTTAAAAACCAGCTTAACGCTGGCTTCATTTTCTACTAATAGTGTGTAGAGCTAATAGCCTTACAGTCTCCTATTATAACAAATAATTAGAAATTTGACTAGGTTCTAAATTCTGTATATAGGGCCTTAATGTCATTTGGACGTGTGCGACAGCAACCACCTAAAATCTTAACCCCAAACTGATTATGCCAATCCTTGCTGTGTTCAACTAAAGTCAGAGCATCCTTGTCTTTAGGTTTCCAAGTCTGCGTACTACCATCATAAACCTCACCTGAATTAGGGTAAGTAATAAGGGATTTTCCAACATTTTTAAGAATAGTAAGAGCCTGGTCATAAAGTATAGGCGAACTACAGTTGATTCCTAATGCCAAGATTTGTTCTGACCGGGAAACCAACTCAGCAACCTCTTCTAAAGAAGTACCGTCACTAATAGCATCTGGTACTTGGACGGTAAAACTGATATAGGCTTCTGCTTCTGGAAATTCTTCTGCCAAGAGTTCAACCAAGGCTTGTGCTTCTAGACGATTAGGAATGGTCTCTAAAGCCAACAAATCAACACCCTGATCTAGGAGAATTTGAATTCGAGGACGGTGAAAATCTTTAAGCTGCTCGATGGTAATCTGACCATAATCACCAGTATACTCAGAACCATTGGCCAAATAGGCTGCGTAGGGCCCAACATCTCCAGAAATCAAGGGATAGGGACGTTTTGCTTTCTCAGACTCATCTAGAACTGCCCATACCTTATCACGCGCAGCCTTTGCCAAGTGGACTGTCAAGGCAATAACCTGTTCTGCTTCTCTTTCAGTAAGCCCCGCTTCTACCAAACCTGGTAAAGTCGCTTGATAAGACGATGTCGTAATCAAGTCAGACCCAGCAGCTACATAGGTTTCGTGGATTTTTTGAATGACCTTTGGTTTTTCAAGAAGGTACTTGGCTGACCAGAGTTTCCCAGAAATATCATATCCCAAGGTCTCCATCTCTGTTCCCAGAGCCCCATGAAGAATGAGGGGAGATTTATTCTCTAAATAATCTTTAAATATTGCCATGCAAGGCCTCCTTACCATTTTTTAAAGCGAAGGTAGTGATAAAGGTAACAGAAAATCATGAAAGGAATACCAAAATAAAGTCCTGCACGCTGTGAACTATCCCAAGCAATACCAAGAACAGAAATGGCCAAGAGAATGATGGTGATATAAGGAAGAATTGGATTAAAGGGTGTCTTGTAATCCAACTCATCGTCGGAATGTTCTCGATTCCACTGTTTTCGGAAATTAATTTGAGCCATAGGAATAGAAAGCCATACGACAACAACCGCAAAACCAGCAATTGATACCAAGGCTAGATAAACTGTATCTGCTGCATAGATACTTGAAAAGAGCGATAAAACTGCTCCTGCCATGGAAATCAAAAGGGCTGTCATTGGAACGCCATGCTTATTGATTTTCACTAGTTTTTTATTGAGCATCCCCTCATTGGCCAGAGACCAAAGCATACGACTTGACGCATAGAGTCCAGAGTTTCCAGCAGAAAGGATAGCTGTCAAGATGACAAAATTCATGATATCTGCCGCAAATGGAATTCCCATCTTATCAAAGACATCAACGAAAGGTGCTGAAGATACCCCTGCTTCTTTCATGGGAAGAAGCGAGGCCAAGACCACAATGGTCAAGACAAAGAAGATAACCAAGCGTCCAATCGTTGTTTTAATAGCTCGTGGAACAGCCTCTTTAGGATTGTCTGTTTCACCAGCCGCAATACCAATTAACTCTGTACCTGAAAAGGCATAGTTAACCGCCAACATGACCGACACAATAGCAATACCGCCATTTGGAAAGAGACCATTGGCCGTCAAGTGCTTGAACATAATGGCCTCATGGTGACCATCAAAACTCACCAATCCAAACATAGCCCCTAGCCCCAGAATAATGAAAACCATGATAGCAATGACTTTTATTGACGAGAAGAAGGATTCCGCTTCCGCAAATGACCTCACACTCAGAGCATTAATCCCAAAAATCACCAAGGCAAAGAATGCCGCAAAAATCCAAGCCGGAACTGATGGAAACCAACGTTGCATCAACATGGCAGCACCCAGAAATTCTGTTCCCAGGGCTACCGTCCAACAAATCCAATAAAGCCAAGCTACTGTAAAGCCGGTCCCCGGACTGATAAATTTAGTAGCATAGGTGTGAAAGGATCCCGTTACTGGCATGGCAACAGCTAGCTCACCTAATGAAAGCATGACCAAGTAAACAACAATAGCTCCCACAAGATAAGATAGGATAGCTCCAAGGGGTCCAGCTTGTGCAATCGTATAGCCTGAACTCAAGAAAAGACCAGTACCAATGACACCACCCAGCGATAGCATAAAGAGGTGTCGAGAAGTCATCTTCCGTTGGAACTGACCCTCATTTTCATAATTATGGTTTTCCATAGATTCCTCCAATATATGTGATAAAACAAGCTTATCACAATATTATCCCCTTGGATAATAAGTGAAAACTATCAAAGAGATAGTTAAAGACTATCACATGAAAAAAACTCGGATTTCTCCGAGCTTTTCTTACAATTCTGCCAATATCGTATCCCATGCTTCATCATAACCGTCACGTGTGACAGATGAAAAGACGATGAAATGGTCATTTTTATCAAAATTGAGTTTTTTCTTAATGATAGATTCGTGCTTGTTCCATTTTCCGCGAGGAATCTTGTCAGCCTTAGTCGCCACAACGATCACTGGAATTTCATAATACTTAAGAAATTCATACATTTGAATATCATCTTGAGTTGGTTCATGTCGGAGGTCAACCAAGCTAACAACCACACGAAGATTGTCTCGAGTCACGAGATACTCCTCAATCATTTTGCCCCATTTGGCACGTTCTTTTTTGGACACACGGGCATAACCGTAACCTGGCACATCCACAAAGCGTAGCTTGTCGTCAATATTGTAGAAATTGAGCAACTGAGTTTTTCCTGGTTTCCCAGATGTACGTGCGAGGTTTTTACGACCAAGAAGGGTATTGATAAAGCTTGATTTACCAACATTCGAGCGTCCTGCTAGGGCAACCTCAGGGAGGTCATCTTGGGGATAGTGACTCTTATTCGCCGCACTGAGCAAAATCTCAGCATTGTGCGTATTTAGGACTTGTTCTTCAGCCATAGGTCCTCCTTACGCTGTTTCCAAAACTGGAGCAGCTGTACCGTCAACGGCTTCTTTGGTAATGCGAACCTTAGTCACATCTTCCTGGCTAGGAATTTCAAACATGACATCCATCATAACTTCTTCAATGATAGAGCGAAGCCCACGCGCACCAGTCTTACGTTCAATCGCCTTACTTGCAATAGCTTCAAGAGCATCCTGATCAAACTCAAGTTCAACTCCATCATAAGACAAGAGGGTTTGATACTGTTTAACCAAGGCATTTCTAGGCTCTGTCAAGATACGAACCAAGTCGTCAACCGTTAACTGTTCAAGGGCAGCAAGGACTGGCAAACGTCCGATAAACTCAGGGATAAGACCGAATTTTTGGATATCTTCAGCCACAATTTCTTGCATGTATGATGAGTCATCATCAATAGCCTTATTATTTTGACCAAAACCAATGATTTTCTCACCAAGACGTTGCTTAACGATATCTTCGATACCATCAAAAGCACCACCCACGATAAAGAGAATATTCTTCGTATCAATTTGAATCATCTCTTGGTTAGGGTGTTTACGACCACCTTGAGGGGGAACACTAGCTACTGTTCCTTCAATAATCTTCAAGAGGGCTTGTTGAACCCCTTCACCAGAAACGTCACGAGTGATTGATACGTTTTCACCTTTTTTAGCAATCTTATCAATCTCGTCGACATAGATAATCCCACGTTCCGCACGTTCAATATTGAAGTCTGCCGCTTGGATCAGTTTGAGCAGGATATTTTCCACGTCCTCACCCACATAACCTGCCTCTGTCAATGAGGTCGCATCCGCAATCGCGAAAGGAACATTCAAGCTACGAGCCAAGGTCTGAGCCAGGAAAGTCTTCCCTGAACCAGTCGGTCCAATCATGAGAATATTCGATTTTTGCAAATCCACATCATTGTCTTCACGACTTTCTGTGAAGTTGATACGTTTATAGTGGTTGTAAACAGCTACCGCCAAGGCACGTTTAGCACGGTCTTGCCCCACGACATAGTTGTTCAAAATATCCAAAAGTTCTTTTGGCTTTGGTGTCTCAGCCAAGTCAGCCAAAACTTCTTCTGCCATTTCCTCACGAATGATTTCTTGTGACAAGGCCACACATTCGTTACAGATAAAGACGCCATTCCCAGCGATAATTTTCTTTACTTCTTCTTGGTTTTTGCCACAAAATGAACAATAAACCATTTCTTCATTACGATTTCCAGCCATTTATTCCTCACTCTTTTCTAAAATAGGGTGCCATAGAAGGCGTGAATAGTATTGACAAGGTTAGTAAAAGCATTTAAAAAGAGAAAAACTGCTAACCCATAACGTTTCTTGCGAAAGGCAGGAATGGCAGAGAGCACACAAAGTACTCCCAATAATGCAGTAAATAACCCAAAAACACTACGTTGCATGAACCTAGTCTCCTTCTTTTTCATAGCGACTTATACTAAAGTCGTAGGCATTTTTATCATCCTTGGCCACACGTTCGTGTGATACCTCTTTAAATGCCGTCATATCTAGTTGTGGAAAATACGTGTCACCCTCTAAATCAGCCTCAATAGTTGTCTTGATGAATGCATCATAATGTCCATCAAAAGCCTTGTAGACACCAGCACCACCAGCAATATAGAGGTCCTTGTCTTGCTGTTCAAACCAAGCTAGAGCTTCCTCAACACTCGTAACAGTCGTTACACCCTCACACTTGAAGTCCTTATCACGTGTCAAAATCAAGGTTTCACGTCCTGGTAGGCAACGACGATTCATGCCATCAAAGGTCACGCGCCCCATGAGAATTGCTGAACCCATAGTCGTTTTTTTGAAATGTGCTAGTTCAGCAGGCAAGTGCCAAGGCATGGTGTGATTCTTCCCAATAACATGGTTATGAGCTTCCGCCCAAATAGCAATGAGTTGTTTAGCCACGGTATTTCCTTTTCTTTTTAAGTTTACAATCCATTCTAACAAAAAAAGAGAAAAAGAGCTTGGAAAAACTTTGCCAGCTCTTTATAGGCCTAATTCATAAGCATTTATTAAATTGCTAAGTCAAATTTGAGTTGGGGTTTAACAGGATCATAGTCAACCAATTCAAAATCTTCTGGTTTAATATCGAAGAAATTAGTTCCATCAGGAATATTAAGGACCAAACGCGGTTGGCAATCAGATGGCTGACGTTTGAGAAGTTCCTCGGCTTGCTCAAATTGATTGTCATAGATATGGAGGTTGTTGATGAAATAAAAGAATTTACCAACTTTCCAACCAAAGTGCTTGGCAATCATCATCTGAAGAGCCACATACTGCATGGCATTAATATGATGAGCCACCAGCATATCGTTAGAACGTTGCGTCAAAGTGGCGTCCAAATAAATGTCCTCGCCCACACGGCGAACGTCAAACATAGTTTGGAAGGCACAAGGCTGAAGTCCTGCTGTCGCCTCGAAGGCCTCGTAATCCCAAAGGGAAATGACATTGCGACGGTTCCACGGATTAGCCTCCAACTGAGCCAGCAAACGGTTAATGATATCATGCTTCTTAACAACCGCCCCATAACGCTGACCGATTGAACGCTTGTCTCCATTATTGGCAGGCACACCTTCAACTTCCCAGTCATTCCAATAGTGCACGTTATACTTGTCTTCAAGGACATCTAGGCTGTTTGTCTGGTCTTGATAAATCCAAAACACTTCTTTGATGGCAGATTTGATAGCGATAGGACGAAGAGTGGTAATTGGAAACTCTCCCTTGCTCAAGTCATATTCTGCAAAAGCTCCAGTGATGTATTTGGAGTTGGCTGTGGTGCCATCCTTGTATTTAGGACGTGCTTGCTCCGACCAAACGCCTTCTTCCATGATTTTAGTGATATTTTCTTTAAAAATAGTGTCTGCTTTTGTCATGATTTTCCTCTTTATTCTATTGAAAACAAAGTATTTTTTGAGACTTCCCTTAAGTGATTACGGACGTCTGCGAACTTCTTCGAAGTTCCAAGACTAATTTTTGAGCCTATGGTCTCAAAAATTCCGAGTGTCTGTAAACAAAACACTTTATTTACAGACACTTATCTCACAGCGGAAAGTCTCACTTAACGCTCGCAATGATTTCAATATATAACAGCAATTTTACTTTTCTAACATAGCTAAAAAACAAGTAGATTACCACTTCAATTTTACCCTATTCTGGTGTAAATGAGAACTAAAAGCTATGGGAATAGTAAAAGTAAGTCATTTAAAATCCGCTAGTCCTCATCAAAAAAGAAGACAACAAATAAGATATAACTAACTATCAAAGTTTTTTCAAGGCGAAAGCGCTCTTTTATGGTAAAATCACTATAGATTAGTATCTTCTGGATACTCTACAATGAAGAAAAAAGGAAACATCATATGTCTATTGGAATTGATAAGATTGGTTTTGCGACCAGTCAATATGTTCTAAACATGGCTGATCTCGCTCTTGCCCGTGGGGCGGAGCCTGAAAAATTCAGCAAGGGGCTGATGCTTGATGCAACCAGTATTACGCCGATTACAGAAGATATCGTGACGCTTGCCTCTAATGCGGCGGCTGATATTTTAAATGACGACGACAAAAAAGCTATCGATATGGTCATCGTGGCTACTGAGTCTTCTATCGACCAGTCCAAGGCTGCTGCTGTCTATGTTCACAGCCTCTTAGGTATTCAACCTTTTGCCCGTTCTTTTGAAATGAAGGAAGCTTGCTATGCTGCAACTGCTGGTCTTAACTATGCTAAGTTGCATGTGGCAACTCACCCAGATAGCAAAGTTCTGGTTATCGCTAGTGATATTGCCCGCTATGGTGTGAAATCTTCTGGTGAATCAACTCAGGGAGCTGGTGCTGTAGCTATGCTAGTCAGTCAGAATCCACGTATTTTGGAACTTGCTGATGATAATGTGGCACAAACTCGTGATGTCATGGACTTCTGGCGTCCAAACTACAGTTCAACGCCTTATGTTCAAGGCATCTATTCAACCAAGCAGTACCTTGACAGTTTGAAGACAACTTGGGCAGCTTATCAAGAACGCCATCAGGCTGACTTTGCTGATTTTGCCGCTTTTTGTCTCCATCTTCCTTATCCTAAGCTAGCTCTTAAGGGACTTAACAAGATTATTCCAAAAGATTTGAATCCAGAGAACAAAGAGCATCTGACAAACAACTTCGATGCTTCAATTACCTATAGTCGTCAAATTGGAAATATCTATACAGGGTCACTCTATCTTGGACTTCTTTCTTTGCTTGAACAGTCGCAAGACCTTAAAGCCGGAGATAAGATCGGTTTCTTCTCTTACGGTTCTGGAGCTGTTTCTGAAATTTTCTCAGGACGTCTGGTTGAAGGTTACAAAGACCTGCTTCGTTCGGACCGCCTAGATACCTTTGCCAAGCGTCAACACTTGAGCGTTGCTGATTATGAAAAACTTTTCTATGAAGAGGCTCAGTTGGATGACACTGGTTCTACTCAATTCGCTGATTACCAAACCGGAGCTTTCCGTTTAGCTGAAATCTCTGAACACCAACGTATCTACAAAGGAAATTAATATGACTAAACTCTCTTGGACTGGTTTTTCCAAGAAGACACCGCAAGAACGTAAAGAGCATTTGAAAACGAATGCTCTTTTGTCTCAGGAAAATCAAGATCTTCTGGATAAGGACCAACAACTCACCCTTGAAACAGCCAATCAAATGGCTGAAAATGTTATTGGTCGATTCACACTCCCCTTTGCCATTTGCCCAGATGTATTGGTAGATGGTGTGACCTATCAGGTTCCCATGGTTACCGAGGAACCCTCAGTTGTGGCTGCTGCTTCCTACGCTAGCAAGCTCATTAAGCGTTCTGGTGGTTTCACGACTACGATTCATGACCGTCAGATGATTGGCCAAGTTGCCCTCTTTGACGTTCCTGATAAGGATGATGCTTCAAGAAAAATTCAAGCAGCCAGTCAGAACCTTATAGAGATTGCCAAAGAGGCTCACCCTTCTATTGTTAAGCGTGGGGGTGGCCCTCGCAAGCTCTGGACTGAGACGAAAGGAGAATTCCTCATTGTCTATTTAGCCGTTGATACCCAAGAAGCCATGGGAGCCAATATGGTCAACACTATGATGGAAGCCCTGGTGCCAGAATTGGAAAAACTCTCAAAAGGTCAAAGCCTCATGGCTATTCTCTCAAATCTAGCCACTGAGAGTCTTGTGACAGCGACTTGTCGTCTTAGCACACGCTTCCTCAGTCGTAATAAGGAAGAGGCACATGACTTAGCCAAGAAAATGGAGATGGCTAGCCAACTGGCTCAGGTGGACCCTTACCGAGCAGCTACCCATAACAAGGGAATTTTCAATGGTATCGATGCCCTAGTTATCGCGACCGGAAACGATTGGCGAGCAGTTGAGGCCGGTAGCCATGCCTATGCAAGCAAGGATGGTAGCTACCGTGGTCTGTCCACATGGACTTATGATCAGGAAGCTAAGGAACTAGTTGGAGAATTAACCCTCCCCATACCAATCGCAACTCGTGGCGGTTCAATTGGACTTAACCCCACTGCTTCTATCGCCCATGACTTGCTTAATCATCCAGATGCTAAAACACTAGCCAGTATCATCGTCTCTCTTGGTTTGGCACAAAATCTAGCTGCTCTCAAAGCTCTGACTTCAACAGGAATCCAAGCAGGACATATGAAACTCCAAGCCAAATCTCTAGCCTTGTTAGCTGGGGCTAGTCCTGAAGAGATGCCTCAAGTTTTGGCTGAACTTCTCAAGGCCAAACATATGAACCAAGAAACTGCACAAGCAATTTTGGAGAAACTCAGAAACCATAAATAGTGCATCAGAAGCAATACACTCTGCCTAATCACATAAAAAATAAAGATGTTGGAAATTTTATCTCAACATCTTTTTCATATCTCACAAGTTCTGACTTGACTTGAATTTCTATAATGTTATAATCTAGTTATGAAAACTAGATAAAGAGGTTTTTATAATTTGACAACACAACAATACCCTCTCTGGGAAGAATTACCAGAGATTGAACTCTATTTGGATCAGGTTTTGCTCTATGTCAACCAGGTCACCCAAAGCACTTTGGGACCAAACGACAAGGGGCTAACCGCCTCTATGGTCAATAATTATGTCAAACATGGCCATGTCGCAAAACCCATCAAGAAAAAATATAATGCTGCTCAGGTAGCTAGACTTATTGTCATCACTAGTCTAAAGACCGTCTTTGAGATTTCTGAGATTGCTAAAACCTTGGAAATCCTACGAACAGATGCTGAAAGTCAAAAGAGCTACTACAATGACTTTGTAGCCTGTATGAATGGTCAGTTTCCCCAAGAAGCTCCGCAAGTCATACTCTCAGCCTGTCAGACACTGCAATGCTACCGAGCTACCCATCAACTTTTGAACAACCTTGAAGGAGGAAATAATGTCTAATACTGCTACTTTTAATACTTCTCCCAACCTCAAACTCAGTAAAAAACTAAGCTTTGGTGAGGAAGTTGCCAACAGTGTGACTCACGCCGTCGGAGCTGTGGCCATGTTGGTCTTACTGCCAATTACTGCTGTTCATGCCAACAACGGCTACGGCATGACTGCTGCGGTCGGGATGTCTGTTTTCGTTATCAGCCTTTTCCTCATGTTTTTGAGCTCAGCCATCTACCATGCTATGGATTACAACTCACCCCACAAGATGGTTCTAAGAATTATTGACCACAGCATGATTTATATCGCCATTGCTGGAAGCTACACCCCTGTTGCCCTCTCACTGGTTGGCGGTTGGCTAGGCTATAGCATCATCATCCTCCAATGGGGAACAACCATTTTTGGTATTCTCTATAAAATCTTTGCTAAAAAAATCAATGAAAAGTTCTCCCTCTTCCTCTATCTGATGATGGGATGGTTGGTTATCTTCATTATTCCAGCTATCGTTACTAAGACAGGGCCAGCCTTTTGGGGACTTATGCTTGCCGGAGGATTGTCATACACGGTCGGGGCAGCTTTTTACGCTAAGAAAAAACCATACTTCCACATGATTTGGCATCTCTTCATCATGCTGGCTTCAGCACTCCAATATCTGGGTATCGTCTACTTCATGCTTCCTTAAGCTAATACTAGACCGCAAGTTGTTATGGTATAATAAGGCATACGGAGGTAAATCATATGAAAAAAGAACTCAGACGAGATCCAAACAACAAAATCATTGCCGGTGTTTGTTCTGGTATCGCTAAATATCTTGACATTGACCCTGTCATTATTCGCCTCATTTGGGCTGCAGCGATTTTCTTATTCGGAACAGGCTTTCTTTTCTACATCATTTGCTGGATTATTATCCCAGAAGAAAGCAAGTGGTAAGCTATCATTGAATATACAAAAAAAGGTTTGCCAATTGGTAAACCTTTTTTAGATTGAAGATAAAGTTTTTGGAATTTCTTTAGATAATATCGACTATTAGATGAACTTGTCCAGTGGATGATTTCAGGAATCTATGAAGCTCCACTATGTATTATTCATATTAGCAAACAATAACCTTATTCTCGTGAAAGTAAGTCTTCATGGTCTCTAATCCACTTTTTTATTTGGTATAAAAGTGGTAAAAAATCTTTTCCCAAATCAGTTAAACCATAATAAACAGGAGAACCTGTACTAGCTTTTCCTTCACGACTAATGATATTAATTGACTCTAATTCACGAAGATTTTGAGCAAGAACTTTTCGAGATATAGGCTTCAACCTTCTTTCAAGTTCTGCAAAATGAAGTGTCTCATTTTCTAACGTTAAGATAATAAATATAGCCCATTTCCCTAACAAAGGTTGAGCAAGCTTGCGTAAATAGATTTCGTTTTCCATGTTACCTCTAGGTACCTTCTTTTTATCAGTCTTGAATTGTCAAATTAAGTGCATACTTTC
>NZ_KV810617.1:0-224 GCF_001812855.1 Streptococcus sp. HMSC072D03 | reverse complement strand
TATACATAGGTTATATATATTATATATATGACACTTTATATTATTATATACATAATGTATACGTATGTTTGTGGGTGCCCTTTTTCCCATCTCATAACTTGTTTTAAGAAGCGCAGCCTAATAACGTGTGGGCTTGGGATTCAGTTCTTGAAACAAAACTCTGAGCCTTCAATGACCTTTCGGTCTATGTAAAAGCACTCCTGTCTTCCTGGCAGCAGTTGGAC
>NZ_KV810616.1:90828-116657 GCF_001812855.1 Streptococcus sp. HMSC072D03 | reverse complement strand
AACCAGTAATGACATCTCCTCCTCCATGTTTCTTCTTTTCTCTAGTCACGTGACCAAAGGCTCACCATTTGAGGTGGTGAAAATATAAATATAATTATTTATGTCTTTAGTATAGCAAAGAGCTACTAACATTACAAGTTTATCGTTATTCGAAATTATAACTATATATACTATTTTTCATTACATTACATACTATACATAGTCTATAGTTTACAACACATTATGTATAGTTCACCAATCGTAATAAGCGAAGTGTCAAACATCATAAAGGAATACAAGATACATTGTTAAACTATGTATCTTGTATCGTAAACAACATAGAACAACATTTATACTAATTTTAAATATAACTCAATAAGAACATGATCATATATAGTTCTTTAATGTATCGTACAATATATATCTTGTATTATCTACTATATACGATAACAGATAGTACTATACAATATTCACATTACATAATGTATCGTGTAATGTATTATAGTACAACTATTCTTATTTAGTATATTAAGGGAATGGATGAAAGATATACGATATAATACTTAGCAATATATCTTTTAACGATATATCTTACATCGTCTATATCTCACTAAAAAAGTGCAATTTCTTTTTTACACTACACTATATATAGTGATGTTATGTATAGTGTAATGTGTAATGCTTGAAGGAAACTTGAATATAGTAATATATCCTATCTATCGTTACCATATGTATCTTATATGTCTATAAGATACATCGTTTATTTTATATAATGTATCGTGTTTTATTCTTGTCTAGTTTTGATATGTCATATGCTTTCTTTTGAAATAGTATATTGTAAACGATACACTATGTATTAGCTAATGCGTAATACGCTGATTATCAATAATCTATTATAAGCTATACATATTGTATCTTGTATTATTTACGATATATCTTACATAATACTTGCTATTAGATTTCTATATGGTATACTTTAAATAGTTAATTATATGTATCGTTTTGTTATACATAGTGTATCGTACATAATGGATTGAAAGGAGTTTCTATGGTTGCAAATACAGTCATAATGATGGACGAGAAAGGAGGGGCCTCAAAAACAACTTTAAGTGCATTACTGGCTCAAGCTCTAGGAGACGCTGGCTATAAAACTTGTGCAGGAGATCTTGATGGTCAATGCAATCTTACTACAGCGGCAGGAGTAAACGAAGACGAACATAAAGGAATTTATGATGTACTAAAAAAAGAAGTAGAAGTAGCTGATGCCATTGTGCCAGTTGACGGTTATGATTTGCTTCCTGGAAGTAAGCTTATGAAAAACTGGGAGAGTGAAGCATCAGGACTAAAAGATAGAGATTTTCGTTTAAGAAATGTTGTACAAGATATCAATGACTACTACGATTTTGTACTTTTTGATACACCTCCTTTTTTTGGTGTTTCTACAACAAGTACTCTTTTTACAAATTCGAAAGTTTTCGTTCTTATTCCTACAACACCTGATAAGTTTGGTGTTGAAGGGGTAAAAGATACAATCGAAGATATTGAAGCTGTTCAAGAAGGGTTCTCTTTCTTTGGAATTGATATTGTTATAGCTGGAATCGTTATAACACAGGTTGATAAAGGGCCGGGCTTTGGTAAAAAATCAATTAAACAAATCAAAGCAAGAGAAGCAGTAGCAGAACTTGAAGAAATTGCTGAAGAGCATAATACCAAGGTTTTTGACCAATACTTGTTTAATAATAAACAATACAAAGATATGATTGCTAATCAAGCAAATGTTTTCACAAATAGTGGCTATAGCATCCCTAAAAAACAAATCACAAATGTTATGAACGAACTAATTAAGACGATTGGAGAACACAATGGCGAAAAAGCTTAATACAATCCAACAAAGAAATTTTAATAACCTTTTAACGGCTGTTGAATCAAATGACCGAACAACAGCTAAAGAATTATTTGAACGCTTTTTTAAAGGGAAAGAAATTGAAGAAGTAGTAATTGATAAACTTAAGGAAAAGTATGATATTGCTTATCTAACTGAAGAAAGTGTAGAACCAAAAAAAGCTGCTGTTGCACCTAAAAAAGTAAACGATGTCACTCAGAAAAAAGAAAAAAATAAACTTCCTACGAAACTGGAACCAGCTAAAACAGTGGAAGAAAAATCACGTGCAAATCTCAATATGACACAATTATCAATGTCACGTTTTTCTGCATTAAGAGCTGTTTTAAACAAAAAAGACCTTAAAGGAGAAAATGGCAATTATCCTAAACGCGGTGGATCTGATAAACTATTCACTGAAATGTTAGACCATGTGTACCAACTTCTAGACCCAGAACAAAAGGAATTGTTTAACACATTGGTAGAAACTGAGATGAGTTTTAAGTAGGAAAACTTTATTTTATATCATACAAAAGTGTAGGTATTTCTACACTTTTTCTTTTTTATATTAGTTGTAACTTTTTTTTAAGAACTTTTTATGATTTAATGGTTTCAATTATGATTAAGAACATTTAGTAATAATAGTTTAAATAGTATTAAGTAGTATTAAGTGGTTAATAATAGTAACTAAGTAGTTAATTATAGTTTAAGTAGTAGAACTCCTGAAACCCTTGTTATTACTGAGCTAAGCCTACCTTTAACATATAAAACTGTATGTATATCCTACAAATTGGTAGGTATATCATATAACTTTGCATGAAAGTCACACAAAGTTGTATGTTAAGTCTACAAAAATGTATGTATGTCATATAAAATTGCAGGCGTGTCCTACAAAACGGTATGTATGTCCTATAAAGTTGTATGTTAAGTCTACAAAAATGCATGTATGTCATATAAAATTGCAGGCATATCCTACAAAATGGTTGTAAATTTAAAAAAATACTATGAAAATCAGAATATTAGTGATATAATGTCATACAAAAGGGTTGTAAATTAATATATTTATACCCTGTCACATATTGCAGTGAGTAATTAGCTTATAGTAAAATAATTACTTTTATTTAAAATACAACCAAAATGTATGATGAATGAACTAAGAGAGGTAGAAGCATTTGGTAGAGAATAGAGAGTTCAGAGAAATCATCAAATATGATAATAAGTTTACCCAAATGTTCCAACTTGGCGACCTTTCTCCTCTTCAAGAAAATATGATTTACTCTATATTTGGTGAGTTGCGAGATGTTTATGATGAAAACGAAGCAGCAATATTTTCTTATTCGAGTCTGGCAATGCTAGCAGGTAATACATTTTACAGTTCTAGGGAACAAAAAATTGTTCCTAGGACTGGTAAGCGATTTGAAACTACAGTTGAGGAACTAGAGGAAAGAATGACTAAAATTGTATATCGACATCCCGAAAAGGTTGTCGATGGTAAGGTTGTCTCTTACACCTCCATCCCACTGTTCAAGACCTTTAGAGTAGACCACGAAAATAAACTCATTAAAATCCACCTGTCTGATGCGGAATATACTGAATATGATGAAGTAACTACAGAAGATGGAGCAAAAGTAAAAGTAGCGGTCAGGCGTACAGTTAAAGACCTTTTTAACAACCCAGAGTGGGGTAAAAAAGCTAAGTACATTCAGTATGGACGTGACTACCATAACCTATTGAAGAGTAAGTATTCTAAACGATTATTTAGACATCTAGCAGACTGGCGTAAAACAGGTTTTGTAAAAGATACAGCTGAAGAACTAGAGCAAGAAGTTTTGATCTTGGATAGTCCAAGTTTACTTCGTTCGAAAGGTACTAAGCTGCAGCAAGCAATGGATGAAATCAATACGCTATTAGTTGATGAGCATGGCCTTCCTGTAATACAAGATTTGACAGTAGAGCGAATCAAAAAAGGAAAATCAATTACCCACTATATATTTAGGTTTAAACCGTTCGATGACGATTTGAGACGTATTGTTGCAACAAACGATAAAGTCATTACCTTTGAGAAGAAGAAGGAGTTAGACTTCAAACGTAAGATGGCTATCGTGATGGAGAAATTCTACACAGTTTTTCCTAAAGGGAGCAAGGCTGACAACTACAATAATAAAAATCAACTCAAACGTTGGCTTGAAACAATGGACCATGAACTAGTTATTGAGGCGTTGGAAAGAACAGGAAGTGATGCAAACCGTACTTTCGGTTGGACAAGAACGTTGCTCAATAAATGGGAAGTAGCAGGGTACACAAAACTTTCAGATTTGAGAGATAGTCATCCAACTAATAAGGATAATCGTCCTTCAAATGTTCCAGACTGGTCTGAGCCAAACTATGAAAATGGAACGGATGAAAAAGACCGTTTAGGACTAGTAGTAGTAGCAGTTAAATCAGCAATTAAAATAGAACTCTCAAAGACGCCTGACGAAGATAACAAGGCGGATATTAAACATTTAGCAGAGAAACTGTTGCAAGAGAAGCTGTGGGAACTTAAAGATAAAGGTTTAGAGTCACTGTCTGATAGCCACTTTGAAGAGACAAGAGAACAACTCTTGACTGAGATACTTGATTATTTTAAAGTATAACTTCAGATGTATTTTTGTAGATAGATTATATATATAATAGCGATACACGATGTATCGCTATTTTGTTTTAGAGATTTTTTATACTAGTTAAATCTAAAATCAACATGCAATCTTGTATGATATAATAGGTTTAAAAATAAGTAGTGGTAAACCTGTAGTTAATTGCTATCATTATTGAGAGGAGGAGAATTATGTCAAAACAGAAAGATAAATATCTAGCACTCAGAAGGCAATTACCAGATATTATAGATGAGTATATATCTTACCTTCAAGTAGATGTCGAAGAGTCTTCTCCCAAAATGGTTGAACGTTTGTCAGTGATCCAGAAATTTTTAAATAGCTATGCAATTACGATTGATAAAGAGGGTGCCTCCCTATCATTGACAGACTTAGAAAAATTACCACGAGAATTTGTTCAAAATTATTTGGCAAATTTACGTCTGAAACCAGCAGGGAAAAGATTCATACTCTATACTTTAGCAGCTTTTTGGAGTTTCCTTACGAATACCTCTTTTACAGTTGAGAGAGGTATGCCTTTATTTTATCGTAACGTTTTTGATGAATGGAAGATTGTTTATAAAGAGAGTTACCATAACATTATATATTCGGAATCAAAGAAGAATACTATTTTGTATACGCAGCAAGAGCTAGAAAGCTTGCTTGATTTCATGGCAAACAGTTACGTTACAACTCTACCAACTCAGAAAAAGGCTGATAATTGGGAAAAGGAGAAAGAGCGAAATATTGCTATATTTGCGATCATAATTGGTACTGGAGCAAGTACTCAAGAAGTTGTAAACTTGACAGTTAGGGATATTGATATGCGTAAAAAAGGAATTTGGGTTGTTAGGAACAACGAGAAACAGTTTATTCGTTTTCTTCCTTTCACAATTCCTTACATTGCTCCATTTGTTAAGGAACGACGTGGACGCTGGGACTTAGACCCTTCTATACCATCATTATTTTTAACTATGTTGAAAAAGCCTATGGGAAGAAATACAATAGGTCATTTGGCAAAGAACATTGGACATGCTTATGGTAAGGCAATTGCTCCTAGTATTTTAAAAGACAGCCACGCCTCTATTGTTTATAAAGAGACAGGTGATATTAAGAAAGTTGCTGAAATACAAGGATATAGTTTAGATAAGAATCACCTTATAAGATTTATTGATTGATAGTATGAACTTATCTCCAGATTAGTCAAAAGGCCACTTAAGGTCTTTTTTATGTCACTGGGTTACGAATAGTGACTCTTAAGTCTATAATGAATTTATAGAGAATTAAGGAGGTCTTATGCTTAGAAAAAACAATGAAAAAAGAGGTTGTCTTGGCAGTCTGATTTGGATACCGATAGCTATTGTTGTTATGTTTTGTATAGCTGGATATGGTATGTCCCAAGGAATTAATGTACCTGGTATTTTATCTAGTGGCTTTAATGTTATTAGTAAAGGAGAGCATGCCAATTCAAGTGATGTCGGAAAATTATTTGGGAAATTTATTCCCAAGTCAGAATCTTCGGAAACAGGAAACAGTTCTTCTAAAACAAGTGGTGGAAAGTCTGATGCTTTTAACTATAGTCCATTGCCTTTTGAAAACCATAAGCTAATGGTCAATGGAGATTTGGATAGTCTTGGTAGAGCAACATATGGGCACATCAGACTAAAGTATTCGGATAAACCACAAGATGATAGGGAAAGTAAAATTAATGTTGATCCAGTCGGTTGGCATAACTATCGTTTCAAGTACGAAGATGAGTCTGGAAAAGTTAAAAAAGCATATCTGATGAATCGTGGCCATCTTATTGGTTATCAGTTTTCTGGATTGAATTCTGAAATCAAAAATCTAGTACCTATGACACGCTATTTGAATGCAGGAACGATGTCTGATAGTAAAACGGATGCTAATAATCCAAACGGTATGCTATACTATGAAAACGCACTAGCCAAATGGTTGAAGAAAAACCAAAATATGTATTTAGATTATTGTGTTGTTGCAAACTATACTGACAATGAGTTAGTACCTAGGACTGTAACGCTTTACTGGACATCCTTTGATGAAAATGGGACACAATATGGAGTTGAACTATCAGAAGCAGGATTAGCAACAAGTGATGGAAATGTGAGTTCGGTCACACTTCAGAACGTTTCAAAGAATGCTAACATTAACTATTTAGATGGTACAGCCACAAGTAATTACTAACATTGACTGTAGAATATTTTATGCTACAATAAGAATCAGCGTAAGCGTTTGAACAAAACAAAAAGGGGTTATAACCTCTTTTATTTTCTGTTGATATAATGGATTTTTAAAGATATCTCTTGATTTGTTACTCTCTAGCCTTGCATTGATATCAAAAATCTATATAATAATAATTAAAACAGAGCCAGAAGAAAGGGTGAGAATTATGTTTATGATCATGGTTCTATTACTTACATTAGCGAGTTTCTTATATGTTACCATCGGTATCGCCAAGAAAATCTTTTCAATTTTCGCCTTAATTACACCAATTGTAGTCTTGGGTGTTGGGCTTTTTATCGCAATGAGTTAACAAAAGTCAAGGGGGGTCACTATCTTACAGGTAGTGACCTTTTTTGTTATGCTTTTAATGTCAAAAAAGACATTAAAGGAGAAAAATATGAAAGCACTTAAACTTATAAGAGAGGACGGTTATGAAAACGTCCATTATGCTAGTTTAGGGGAGCAAAAATTTAAAACATTGGTTGTTGCAGATAGGAAAGATGAACAAGAACAATGGTTTGAGCAACCAGAAATTGAATGTGTTCCAGAAGAAGTTTCAGATATCATTCGAAACTATACACTCCCATATATTGATCTTGGAAATACTGAAGATGAGTATTTGTTAGAACAAGCAACTAATAAGGTTGTATCAGTTGTGGTAGAAAATGTGCTTGAAACACAGCCATTTATTCCTAGAAATAGAAATGGTCGCCCTATCGGTGAAGGTGTAGCTTTCTGCGATATGTTAGTAGGGCGTATCCAAAATGGAGAACTTGCTGGAACAGCAGTTTATATTAAACAAACTGAATCTGGCTTCCGCCAGCCAAAAGATTTCTTTAAAATGGTTGGACGGATTTTTCCTTGTAAATTAACTGAAATCCATATCCAAACTATCGACAATTATAAACTCACAATCAATAACCCATCAAACTATGTTGTTGAAGGTAGTATTGAGTTAGCTGAGTGGTTAACTAATTATCAACTTCTTCAGCAAATTGAAAAGAATAAAGATAACTCTTCACGTAATCGAGATAGAAAAAATATCTTAGAGCGTACTCATGAAGGTATTGTATCAGCCGTTATTAACAATGGTAGCAATGCAGGTATCATGGTAATGACCAAAAAATTACAAACGGTATTCATTCCTAAACATAGGGTAAGTTATGAGTGTGATTCTTCTTTTGTTAACCTAGACGAAGTAGTATCAGTTTTTGATAGGGTGGAATTTAAGATTACTGGAGCTAATACCCAAAAGCCAAGTCCAAATCAAAGAGAACGTCACATTATCCATGACTATATTCGTATCGAGGGAGATATGAAAGTTCTCGAAGAAGCACCTCAAGATGCTTTGATTGAGATGATTGATGATAAGAAAGTCATAGGACGATTGTTTAAAGTGCGATTTATCAGTTTTGATCCACAAAGTCTACATACAGTAGAGTTGGTTGACTTTCCAGGAATCAAAATTAAAATGAAGGACTCGGGTTCTTTAAATCGGGTTCCTTTTAAGCAAGGAGATGAAATTTCAGTTGTCATACTAGATGCTCATTATCGCTGGGTAGACGCAAATAGCAGGGGGCGTCGAGTGGCTAAAAAAACTGAAGAAGTGAGCAGTAATTCACAGAATACGGAAGAGAAAAAATGTCTGTTTCGTATCAAATCACGTTTCAATAGTTTCTATCCAAATCGTGTGAACAGTAAAATCTTATCAACATTTTTTACTAGTTGAGTCGCATATAGTTCCCTCTGAAATGGGAACTTTTTGTTTACGTTCGGAACAGAAAAATTAAACAAGGAGGGGCAATGAACCATCACAATATCAATGCTATTGTCTATTATCTGATAGTCTTTATTCGGTATGTCTTACCTATTACCTTGGTCTTCATCGGTATCGGTAGGTGGAGTTATGCTAAATCTATCAATAATCCAGAGAAACAAATCATGGGAGTAAATTTTGCCTTAAAATCAATTTTATTCTTATATATCGTTACATTTATCCCTATTTTCATTATCTATGGACTCGCAATGATATCAAAGGGAGGCACACATAGTGGTGATTTCTCTATGATTAGTTTCGTAGAAGTCTTTACCCTAATAGAAATTCTAGCAGTTGGGATATTACCTGCATATGGTTTCATACAAGGATACATATATCACTATCAATGGTTGATTACAGAAGGTAAGAAAACAACGAGTCTACCTCGACGAAATCTATTCATTAGACTTGGAATAATAAGTCCGATTGCTATTGTCGTATTTATGGAATTCTTGAAAAAAATGTTTGCTTACTAGAGAGGTACTTTATGCGGAAGATCTTGAAATTATTTTTTAATCGTTATTATACAAATGGTAAGCGAACTATAGATATCTTACTGTTTTGTTGGCGAAAATATATTGATTGGGTATATCATATATCTTTTGGATTATTTGCTTTCAATATTATTATGTTTATCTTAAGATGGCGTTTACCTAATTGGGTATTTATATCTTTATTTATATTTTTGTTCGTTAATATGGCTTTAGTTTTATACATTGGTGTATGGCACAGTAATGTTACAAGTCGTCAAATTTTCGTGCTATTTGAAAAATATGATACCTTAAAACGAGCAGAACGAAAGAAGATTATTGGTAAGTATGCTATAAGAGCAGCACTAGCAGCAGTACTTATATCTTCTGGATTATATGTACTAACAATCAATAATTTTATCTTATCCCTCATCAATCGTATGTATGATGTAGCAGATAATTATCTCAAATATATGCCCTGGTCAATACCAAATGGAAGTCAGACAGGTATTGTTTTAAGTTATCATACTCTCAAACCTATAATAGGAGCAGACTGGTTCAACAGTTTATTATTGTTGACTCCGATAGGAGTAATTGGTCTTATTTTTTATAATAGTTATGCAACTGGAATTGCTGAAAAAACCTACGAGAAATTGGTTGAGCAATGGCTAGGAGGACGTTACTTCCAAGACAGTGTATTAAGTAATATTGTTCATAATCAAGATGAAAAAGGTCAAGCGAATTTGGTTATGGGGCTTAACTCTAAAACTGGAGAGCAAGTGATTTTACATGCTAATGAGAGGACTTATCATACTATTATCTTTGGTTTGATTGGTACTGGTAAATCGGCAACGATTCTGATTCCAGCAATGCTACAGGATATGGAAAATATGAAATACTATCTATTATCCTATCGTAAGTATTTGACGAAAGTAGATGACGAACTGGAAGAAGAATTCTTTAACACAGAGTTTGAACGGAAGAAAAAAAGACGTGAATTGTTGGAACGGTGGTATAACAATGGTTATGCTGCAGAGCTTACAAATGGTATTTATATGACTGAGCCATCAGGTTCGATGTATGGCACAATTGTTAAGTACGCTCATAAAATGGGCTTCCCTGATGAAATGATTTGGACTCTAGATCCTACTAACCCAGGAACTGGTGCAATTAATATTTTGGATGGAGATACTACTCAGGTAAAAGGGGCTGTTCGAGACTTATTTAAACGATTTAGTGATCCAAGTGGGACTGGTTCTTCTTTCTTTCTTAACCAAGAAGGACAACTTACTGATAATATCATTACGGTCATTAAAGAGGTTGCGTTGATACCAGATGCCCCAATAAATTATATGTTAAAAGGTAAGTCTCCAACACTAACGGAATTCTCAAATATGTTACGTTCTAGCGATTGGATTGAAGCTTATATTGCCGTTTTTGAACAATTACTGAATCGAAAGAAAAGGCTTTTTGAAGAAACGCTGAAAAAGCATGAAGCGTTCTTAAAGCAGGAAAAAGAAAAGTGGTTAGAGGAATCAGAGTACAATCGTGAACACGAACAACTCTTTGATACTATCCTTAGACCAGAGAATGTTCATGAAGCTATAAACGCCTTTAATGATGAAAGAAATAAACTTGAAAACCTCCAAAGTTCTTATGATTATTTCATCAATGCTCATCAATTAAATTCGTACACAGAGGAATATTATTATACCTTTGATGCTAACGTGTCTGGTCTAAAAGCAGTTATTGATGACCTATCATCTTCACCAGAAATACGTCGTGTATTTTTCTCTCAAAGTACCAAAGATTTAGATATTGTTTTAAAAACAGGTGGAATGATTTTGGTCAATTCTGCTAAAGGTGTTCTTGGTAAAGAAAAGTCTCGAATGGTAGCACAGATGGTAACATTGGTTATGCAAAATGCTGCTCAAAGACGTCTTCCAGATAAGTCTCCTTTCTTTGCTTTTTATGAAGATGAAAAGAATGGTTACTTGATGCCAGGTAATGATAGTAACTTCCTAGATGAGTCTCGTAAGTTCCATGTTCCAGTTATGCATGCTTACCAACATGACGAACAAATTAGGGATTCTATTGGCGAATCTGGGGCTGATGCAATCAAGATGTCTTATCGTAATGCCTTTACCTTCCAACAAACCTCAACAAAGGTTGTAGAGTTTATTAATCTTCGTTCAGGAGGGAAACATTACGCTCTTAAAGAAACCAAACGTGCAGCAAACGATGATCTCTTAGCAGGAAATCAAGGGAACTCAAGTGCAACTTCAGAGGAAGTAGTAGAAGAAGATAACTTCACTGCTAGAGATGCAAATAACCTAGAGAAATTCCAAGTTGGTGGTGTTATCGTCAGTGATGATGAAGTCTCAAATATGATTTATTTGACAACATCTCCGCATTTTGAAATGGATATTTCAAAGGACTCTTTTGTCTCACATACACCTTTCAATAAGGTTTATGGGCTCGGAGAGGAAGAACCGGAAATTGCAAAAGCATACAAGTTGTGGAGAGCAGAAGTGATAGAATATTATGCTCAAAAAGAGTCTGAAAGCCACCTCTATGAAAGTGATTTTACTGAAGAAGAATGGCAAGCAATTATGGATGTTAAGGTGCCAAATGTTGATAGTAATGTAAATGATACAGTTGGTAAAAAAGATGATTCCCCATCAGTTAAAAGAACAATATTAGTCAACGAGAGTATAACAGAACATAGAGAAAGTACTTCAATTAGTGAAGAGGTAACAGAGGATATTGAGCAAAAAGAGGAGGTCAATAACTCAGAAATTCCACCAGTTGTTGAAGAAAAACAAACTGTAACTAGCAAAAATGATATTGGTGAGTTGAAGGATAAAGAGATAACTCAAAGAGTGATCCTAGCTCCATCATCTACACCCGAAACAGTCGATACTCAAAATATTCAAGCCCCTAATCAAGAGTTTGAATTACCTCAAGAGCTGTCTCGTGTAGCTCGTGAGAAAGCAACTAAAACTTTAAAAAGTAATGTAGGACAAATGGATATTGATGAGGAAGAGGGGTTTTAGATAACATAAAAAGCAACGGAAATTTCCGTTGCTTTTGTTCTAATTTTGAGAGTCATTATACGTTTCTTTATTAGTCTTCTCAGAATCCTTTCTTGCTTTTTCTTCTGCTCTTTTTCTCTTAATTTCCTCTTTTACCTCTTTGACCTTATTTTGTGTTTCAACAACTAAATCATCAATAGATATATCTGGATTTTCTAGCTTTTTCAATTCGAAATAGACTTGGCCTAGTTTATCTGTTTGTGATTTTTGATAGGCTTTAAGTTGCTCTGTAGCTTCTCTCTTTTGTTGTTCTAAAGCTTCAAGTTCCTTAATAAAATCTGATTCAGTTTTTTTGTTTTTTCCTGCCATGATTTGCTCCTTAATTATTAATTATATCTAATAGTATAGAGCAAGAATATTAAAAGTCAACCCATGTCACTCCCTTGAAAATAATCTATTCTAGGGTATACTGAACACTATAGCGACCCATTATAAATGAATCCTAATTGTAGTTATTAAGTGCTTAAAACCCCATAAAAACGGTTGTTACGAATGTTATGTAATAACCAGATTTTATGAATGAAAGTACAGAGAGAACAAAAGTCTAAGAGTTTACTGTATTTATAGGGTTGACGACTAATATTAGAAACTCGTAAATCATAAATGAGTAAATAGTGGCAACTATATAGCTAGAATAACCTATGTTTTTTAGGGATTATCGTTATAAAAATAAACTACGACGTTATGAATGAGAGGAGATGAAAGTATCAATCAGCATTTTACGGGTACAAAGGAATGCTTGAGCAGGTCTATATCAAAGGCTAAGCATGACTTGAAAAATAATATCTATACTCTTCGAAAAAAGACCAGACTATATACCCTATTGATTGACTATTTTAGGACTACAAAATGCAAGATATAAAAAATAGAGATTTTACCTCACTTATTTCAAATAAAAAAAATAAAATTCATTACACTCAGAGAAATAAAATAGCTACTTATTTTGTTTCAAAAAATCAAAATACCTCACTGTCGTTTTCAGAAGAGGAGCTTATCATCTTTTATCATTTACTAAGGTTTGGTTATTTTGATAAGGAAATCATAGACCTCATTTATACTGCAGTAACTCGTAAATCAAAAACCCCTAATTCATGGTTTTACCGTCTTGTTGGAAAGGTGAATCATCCTATTTCAGCATGTTCGGATGCTAGAAGCGGTAAGAGAAAAATATATTATCTGAACAAAGGTTTTAGTACCTGGTTGCTTACTATGATTAAGGGGATTGATAAAATACGTTTACTAACGACAACGACAGAATATGATAGGTCAGTATATAGCATTGTCAGTAATAATCTTCTAGGAGGGAAACCTCAAACTGTAAATATTCATGATCTAGAGACCAGACGATTAGTTGCTAAAATCTTAAACAAGCTTTTTTTAAAAAACCAAGACAAGTCTGTTTATGACCTAAACATACAAGTCGTATTTCCCATTAGTCGGGTTAATCTTTTAATGGTTCCTGATGCTGTTGTATTTGTGAACGATAACCCTTTTTTTATTGAGTATGACCGAGCAACAGAACGTCAAACAATTCTACTTTCTAAAATATTTGGTTACGCAGAAGAACCAGCATTCGAAAATTCTAGTTTTTTTTTCGTTTTCGAGAATAGCCGTAAAGATAATACGCAAGTATCTAAACGTTTAATGAACTTTTTGGAATATGTAAATGAGGTTGAGGTTGAAGGTGTGACTGGACATGACATGTTAAAGCGTAAAAGTATTTCTTTGTTCAGTCAAACCACTACAAATGCTTCTGACGTTATTGTCGAAATCATTCAAGAAAAGATGTTTTCAAATCATAAAGATTGGTGTGATTGCGAGGCTTATGATTTTTCTGAACTGCAGAAAATAGATTATCTCGTTAAGGAGATATCAGAACCTTTGTATGATGATAAATTCCAGTTATCAGCTGTTGTTGAAACTGACTCATGGGAATTGAAAGAGTACCCTATGATACCTATGGCATATATCAAAAATGACTTGATTCCACACTTAACTAGTCTCTATGAAGAATTCTCAATAGAGTATGAACATATGATCATTGTATTTCCAAAAGAAGTTCTACCAGAAAAAATCAAACTCCCTTTTGATGATTATTTCATTATTGTTTATAGATAGAGTAAAGGAGTTTGTGAATGGATTATTTGGAATACTTAGGAAGAAAACTTGTATGGTTAGTTGTTTCGCTTGTAGTTGTAATCGTAGTAAAAAGACCAAGACTTTTGAAAGGATTGGCCCTAGTAAGTGATGAAGTTATCGGTAAAATCAACTACTTTATTTTCTTAACGATTGCTTGGCTAGTTCTTGTCACATATTTTATTTTGTACTTGTTTACGGTAGTTACTTTTTTCCTATCATGGCATTCGCTAACCCTGAATAATGTGCTGGAAGTGATTTTGCAAACCGTATTAATCATACCAACACTCTATACGTTATTTGTTTCACATAACGAGGTTATCAAGAAGGTTGATGAATTCTTATCAGCGAAAAAAGAATAAGTCACGCGCAGCAACTGCAACATATAATCATTTTCTCAACTATTTAAAAATATGTAAGAAAGTCACATGATAGTTTGAATTTGTTGTAAGTATCTGGTGTTGTTTTAAAGATAAAAAAGATTGAAAGGTAACGGTAATTAATGAAAATAAAAATTGAATCTGCTTGGAAAACCCTTTGTGATGCATTCCCCAAGTTAAAGGATAATCCTCTTTACAAGGGTTGGTATATTAGCTATGCGATCCTTGTGACGTTATCTATTTTGACGGTAGTTGTAGTGAACCATAGGGTTGTCTATGCATTTCCGTTTGATTGGATTGGTTTGCTTTTTGGAATTATCTTACCTTGGGTTCTTACGACCTTTTATATCGTATATCAAGGTGTGGACCATGCCCACCAGTTTACATCGACTAAAGTTGTTCTTGGGTTATTTATGTTACCTGTAATTCTGATTGGTTTTACCTCTAGTTATAAGAATGAATACAGTTATAGTAATCGTATGGTTACGACGGTTTTTGATCAGGAACTCACGCAACAAAGTTTCCACGCAACAAAGATTACATCAAACCAGCTTGATTATTTTAAAGAATATAATGTCATTTTTCCTTATAAGAAAAATACTGCTTCAGAGATATATGTGTTCTTTCGACCTGATTGCCCTTACTGTCAAAAATCAATTCCAGTACTCAATAAGAGCTTAACTGAAAAAGAACGAAACAAGATTATCTATGTTAATGTTCTTGACGAAAGTGGCAAGGATTTAGCTAAAGCTATGGGAGTAGAGAAAGCAGCAACAGCAGTTATCTATCATAAGGATAAGACTTCTGGTGGATGGTCCAAACGTATTGAACGAATGGCTGGAGGGAAGCATGAAGCACCTCGTCTTGATGAGGATGCTATCCATGATATTGTGTCAGTCGCAAAGGAGGAAACAAAATAATGTATTTATCAAAAAAAGATATTTCAGAATGGATTGCTAGCCTAAAAGTAGGTGACGAGGTTGCTATCCAAATAACACGAATGGATGGTGTCATAGTTTCTAGTGAGCGTGGTATTGTCGACAAGTGGTTAGGAAAGAGACTTATAGTTGTTAACGGAAAGCATTTTGTTCCTAGCACTGGTTTGAGACAAAGTAACGCTTTTGTCCCTGGTCAAAAGACAATCGTGGAACAACTTTTTCCTTTGGATGCTTTGCTTTTAGATGAGGAAGAACTTGCCAAAAGAGACACCATTATTCAAAAGTTGAAAGAGTCTGCAGAACTTCTAGAGCACGCGCAGACTTATTCTTCATTAGTCGTTTCTAGGGTTCTTCGTAAGCTATCAGTCCTAGACGTTGGTGATGTATATGATCTAAATGAACTACGTTCCTCTAGTAACACAGAAGACTTAGAAGATAGTGCTTTATTGGATAGACGGAAACTCTCAGAGAAGAAACGTTGTTTAAAGACTCTTGACCGTATGCTTGCCAATTTAAGTCAAGATAATACCTTGGGTGCTTTCAAGTTAATCTCTCTTTTGGGAGATGTAGCTTCTGAATTTACTGATGCTGAAAATGAGGTAAGTGAATGTTAGCCTATGTCATTATGTTTGTAGTTATGTTTACCATCAAGTGTGTTACTCTTACTTTTGGGAAGAATAAAGAGTCTACAGTAGTTAGTACTTTTCTGAGTGGCACGAATCAGATTTTTCTTAATACGATTGTCTGGTTTCTACGACTAACAGCCATGTTCCAGTTTTATCTTTTGGTGGTGGACAATAATCTAACTGTTATCCCTATAATTGTTGGTTTTATTCTACCTAATGTCTTGTTCTGGTTTAAGGGAATCAAAGCTTCTTTATCGGATTTGCTTGTGCGTTGGTTAAAATCATTTATTGGTCATAAGTATAGAACATGCCCATTTTGTCATGAATCACATTTATTCTTTCGATACACAGAAGACCGCACAGCTGCGTATTACTATCTCTTGACAGAAGATGATAGTCTTGTGGCCATTGGAGATTTTGATAATAGTGACCATCCTGCACGTTTCTTTTTAAGTAACGATGAATCACATTTTGATGAGCTGGTTGATACCATGCTACCTTATATGTTGCCTGGAATGGAAGAGGTGGTCTATGTAGGTGGGCGACAACAGCGATTGGCTAGAGAATTGTATTGTGTCGATTGCCAGGCACGTGTCAGTGAAGATAGTGGAGTACAATTTGGTGAAGTACTTTTAAGTGAGCATAGGCATGAAGATCATAAAGCTCTTGTTTAATTGATTACTAATAGTATACTCTAGCTATGTTGTGTTCGAAATTACAAAAAAAGAACTTAAATGCGTAGCTCCTGCTAGGTACACTATTTTCTTGCATTTCATGCAATTTTTTTTAGTTACTGACTAAATGTGAGAATGTATATTATCGACAAAATTTGGGGGAAATATTGGGGGTGGTGTGGCCGCTGCTATTAGCTTTGGAAGACATCAAAAACGTGCTAATGAAAGAGCTATTAGAGAGGCCCTAGAATTAGCAACAAAAGATAGAACTCAAAGAGAACAAGAATAAGAACGAATACATGTAAACACTAGCTATGCTGGTGTTTTTTTATACCCGTTTAAGTATCAAGAAATTTCAAGGAGTAAAGATTTTTACGAAATTTTTGCATCTTTTTCAGAGAAATAGATTAGCACGCGCGTGAGAAGTGTCTTTGTAACTTTTGAACACAACAAAAAACTAGGGCCATCGCCCTAGTTTTAAAGGAGGTTTGTTCGCATCTGGGTTTGTAGGAGATTATGATGCGAACTGGATTGGATTAGGAGTCTCTATTTCTATTAGGAGGATTAGAGACTGAAAGGATTAATTTTCGAGTGTAGTTTCATCGAACTACAAGAAAATTATAGCAGTTTATGAGAAAGGACACAATGGAGTTAGGGGGTGTCACACCCCCCATTATTAGAGAATAACTGACTTAAGGTGTAGTGGTATGTTTTATTGTGTGCTATCCTATAATTAGGTTAATAAATAACATAAACTATAGGTTAAGAGAATCCTAGCGAGGTGACAAATGGGTACATTAGTTACTGTGTAAATCACTTGGTGAAAACAGATTACTAGAGAACGAGAAGACATCCTAATCACAAAAAGTCTCTCTATATTTAGTTATATCTATTGTTTTAGTGACTAGGATAGACAATTCCCGCAAAGAAAGACGTTGTTTGAATGAAGGAGAAAAAATGTTTAAAAAAAGCAACTATGATTTTGAAATTTATAAAGAATTACGAAAATTAAATGAAACAATTAATAAGCGAGGAAACTTAGATGAAGACACTAACATCAAAAACAAATTAGAATTAGAGTATATTTTGGATAATGCAAGGAAGTATTATTCAGAAGAAATCGTTGGAGAAATTAGGTTCTCACCTGAAATAATTACCTTCTCTGATGAGAGTGGTTGTAAATATAGATTTTTAGTAGCTTTGGACGTTAAAGGTTTATATAGTAAGTCGAATTTAAAAATAAAAGGTTTCAATAGATTTACAAAAGAGTGGACTGTTGAGTTTGAAGGAAATGAATACTCCTTAGATAATTCAATGAGACTACTTAGACATTGTTACTTGATTGATCTTAACGAGTATCCAAGTGCTGAGGAAATTGTCAAGAAGAAGTCTATTTCCTTAGATTGTCTCTCTCAATCATTCCCCGAAATCATTTCAGCAGATAAGTTCGTTAATACTATGGCTCTATCTCATGGATGGAGATTTGGTCTGCAACAACAAAGGTATGAGGGAGCTGAACAGAATAAGGAATTAATGGATTTCGTAACAAAAGAAATATCCTTGCGTAAATGCTTCATCACATTTTCACCCACTGATGAGGAATTTGAGGAACTTCATTTCTTTATTGAGCTTCAGGATTGTTTAATGGGATCAGGAACTCCTGAAAGACTTGAACAATTGGGTTTTTACTCAATAGAGCCTGTCACTTTTATGGAAGAGTTTCCTTCAATTCCTAGATATCTATTGTTTGGTCGAAATGTTCGTGAAATTAAGGTTTTTGGTTATCCTCTGATTGAAAATGAGCTCACAAACAGTTATTTAAGTTTTATTAACAAACTACTATCGTTTTGTAGTGACACTATTGGCTCCCAGGCGTTTACTTACCAGCTAAATAAGGTATAGGTAAAGAGAATCCTAACGAGGTAATAATAGATGAGTAGGCTATTGGACTCTAAATATTCCAAAGCGGATAAAACCGTAACAATTTGTTTCATAATGACACTTAGCATAGCTGTGGGTATGATGACGTGGTCAATATTTACTCCAAAAGGACATCTCAAAGGCACTCAAGGGGACCTTAGTGCTATATATGAACCATATGTGCATCAACTAGAAAAGGGAGTTGAGAGAAATGAAAAAAGTCGTTAAAAATAGTATAGAATGGACGATTATAACGATAGCTTTGTGTATCTTAGTAGTGGTTTTAGCAGCAGCAACTAAAGGGATGGCTACTAATAGCAATACTCATTCATTCTTTCAAATGATAAGCGATAGTCTACCTAAAGATAACTCATTGATTAGAAAAGGGACACCATCTCAGTCTATTGTCAGTAGTTCATTGGGTATTCTAACGATCTTGCTAATTTATGTAGGAATGTTCTCGATTCATTTCTTATTAAAAAAATATGATTGGTCTTTAGAAAGATTAAACTGGTTTGTCATCCTTGCTGGAATCACTCTAGGCTTACTGTTAATGAATGTATTGGGCTTTATGACATTCAGCAATAACATTTTGATAAGATTATCGTTTAGTGTTTTAGCAGGGGGTAACTTTTACTTGCTGCTAAGACTGATTTTAGCTTTTCCATATTCATTTTTAAGGTTTCTTTCGGAGAAAAGGAATCAATTTCCTGAAGGGATAGCTACAAACAACAAAAAGGCAGATAAAAATTTTGCAAAAATTGCCGAATTAGAAGATTCATAGTTGAGAGGTGGTGCTTAAGTGAAGTTACATAAATATTTTAGTTTCTTTTTATTGGCAGGCAATATTTGGTCGTGGTTTGTCATCTTATCAGGAGTATCGAACAACAACATCGAAACAAGTGACTTTCTGCTATCTGCGAGCGTGATATTTGCTACTTACTTCTTCGGATTGTTTAAGTTGATTGGCGCATTAAAGCCATATCACGGAGAGCTGGTGCTAACTCACGCGCCCTCTCTAGGTCAAGCAGTTCTTAAATCAAACATCAAGCGAAATGTTTACATGACATACGAAGTTAAAGAGGATAGAGTTTCAGAAGACGATTGGAAAGCCTTTAAAGTAAAGCTGGAAGATTACGCCAAAAACTTTCTGGAGAAATATTATCCTACTGTAGTTGTTGACTTTGAGTCTAGATTGCTAGACCAAAAGCTAGACAACAATCTAAATGGACGACACACAGCCTTATACTCGTATTTTGGGGACCATGATAACTATATTTACTTATCTGATTGGCTGGTTCATGCTAGTATCTATTGTGATAATTTTTCAATCGTAGTACCTACGTTAAGTCACGAATTGGCTCATTATGCCTTGTTTAAATTGGGTAAAGGACACCGTGACGGACAAAACGACTTTGAAAATGAGCTGGAACGAATTGGCTTGCCATCAAACTATAATCGAAAGTTTATGGCTATACACGTTTCTAGGATTGAGGAGGACGGAAAGACGATAGCAAAAATATACATCAGCAAAAATGAGCAATCAAAGATTAGTTTAGGAATGGAAAAATTGGAAGTGTAAAGACGAGAGTTAATACAATAAGGAAACAAGAAGGCATCATAAGTGGTGTCTTTATTTTAAAATTTCTTTCTAGCAAAATAAAAAGCCCTCAGTAATGCTGAGGGTTGGTTTATAGTTTCATTTCTTCAATTAGTTTTATTCTTTGAACGAAATCTAACTTTTTAACTTTTTTAGCTAAATCAGAAGCACCATCTAATTCGGTATCGTCAATCTCTTCATGCAAATACTTGATGAAGAGTTTATCAATGTAAGAACCTTGAATAGTTACTCCCAAAATGTACTTTTCATTGACACTTAATTCTGGAGTATTCACCGAATCCAAAATCAGATAGTAACGATCCACTATCTGTCCCATTCGTTTACTGAAACTTTGCGGACGTTCTTTATTCTGTGTTTCGTTATAAACGTCAATAACTCCACCTTGCAAGTAGATTGATTTTTTTAATTCTTGTGCCATCATGTTCCTTTCCATTTTTAACCTAGAGGGAGAATTTCGTCTTACTAGGTTTACTTCATACATTTAGTTCCTCTATTGTAGCCTGATCTATAAGATGAAAGAGTTACGTTTCCAGACACGTTAACCCAACAGTTATGTTCCTTGTTATACTCGTAAGGATAACAAGTGATTTCAGAATTGTTACAGTCTTTGGTTATTCCGTAGATAACTTTCCCGTTTTCTACGAAAACACTTTTACCATAGACTACGTGCCAACCATCTTTAAGTTGTGTCATCTCAATTTACCTTTGAGAACTTCTTTCGCTCTCCCTTTCTATACCTTGATTATATTATATAAAAAGGTGCTACCTTTGTCAATACCTTAGGGAAGGTGTTATGGGGAGAATAATAGGTTCATTAGTCATGTTGCAAATAAATTTGGCAAAACAGAATATAAGGGAATGCGGAGGCATCACAAGTGGTGTCTTCTTGTTTATTTATAATGGATTTTACCCTTTATGTTGCCATAAGGCAACATATTTGATATAATAGACTTGTGAAATAAAGAGAGAGGTAAAATCTATGAATACCTATATAGAGAAATTACAAGAAGTTCAAGAGTATGCTTTTAATGTTTTGAGAGAATACCCTATTGATAAGACTGCAGCTAATGTAATTGCTGCACTTGCAAATGCTTCAAATAGAGAACGGATTGAACTGTTTAATCATTATCGTAATGAATCAGCGGAAAAAATATATTATGATTTACAAGCTAGTGGTACAGTAGAACGTTTACTTCACGTCATTGGGTTGCTGGACTATGTAAACAACTAATTAGTTGAAAGGGGTTTAAATATAATGAAGAAGAAGGATATTATTGCAGAAGCAAACAAAGACCACAACCCAATTTGGGCACTCATTCATATTCTAGAAAAACTAGGTAGAATAACGAACAAAGGATTTATATCTATTCGAAAACCAGCAGTTCCTATTTCTAAAACTCAGTATTTAGTTAATCACTCTGAAAATGAGATCATAATTGTTGAGAGAGAGGAAGCATATGGTCCGATTACTAATTACCTGTTATTGAAGTATGATTTGATAAAAAATGAAGTCGAAACAAGATAATAAAATAGCTGAGAAAAGACGAAAAGAAAGTTATCTAAAGTATAATCATAGTGAGAAAGGTCGAGCAACCAGAAAAAAATGGGTTGAATCAAACCAAGAGAGTCTGAGAAAGTCATCAGAAAAATATGCGAAAACTGAAAAAGGAAGGCAGGCATCTAGACGAGCTTATGACCGTTTAGCATTGATGATCAGGAGACAATATGCTTACCGCCTCAAACAACTAAGGATGGCTAGGGGAGTATCACAGTCTGAAGCTGCAAAAA
The DNA here is from genome assembly GCF_001812855.1 of Streptococcus sp. HMSC072D03. NCBI lineage: Bacteria > Bacillati > Bacillota > Bacilli > Lactobacillales > Streptococcaceae > Streptococcus > Streptococcus sp. HMSC072D03. Next base: position 94,461 of record NZ_KV810616.1, on the reverse strand, counting down.
TGACAGGAATTGCAGTTAGGACTATTCAAAACTTAGAATGTGGTCGAAGTTATAGTGGCACAGAAGCACTTCAGCGTTATCTATTTGGTCTAGGATATGGTAATGAGGAAATTATGGATGTTCATCGTTTAAAATATCCAGTAGCGAAGATGCGTCAGTTGGTTTTAACTGAATTATCCGAACAAGAATTGAATGGCCTTGAAGAGTCCGAGCTATATCAGATTGTGATGTCTTGTATCAAAAAACTTAACTAGTACGACAGTAACAAAGCAGTTTTAGAGTTTTAAAAAGTGTGAGGTGATAGAATGAAGATCAATACGACAAGAGTAGAAATGGTTTTAATGAACAGAGCTATACCAGCTAATTATTTAGAAAAGGAACTGGGAATAAACCGTTCTACAATTACAAGAGTACGGAACGGTGAGAGAAAGCTTGAGAATCTAACGTTAGAGACGATTATGATAGTTCAGAAATGGATAGATGAGGGAAACTATCGCTTTAGTTATGATTATAGTGAGCTTATCGAAGACTTAGAAGAAGATATCGCTGAAGTTTTAACAGATGATTACCTATTTATTGTCCGAGGAGAGTATAATGAAGCTTTAGAAAAGTGTCCTATTATCGATTACTATTATAGTAAAGAAGAGATCGAAGATGGAGACTTGGCTGAAAAGGTATTGACAGAAGCGGTTCTGAATGAAATGAAACAGGACAATGCCATACTATGATATGTGAGGGACTATGGATAACATGGCAAAAAAGAACTGTTTAATCATTATTATATCTACTCTTCTGATTATCTTAGGCTGTTACTCATACTACCGTATATCTGAAGATGCTTACGTGGTTCGCACTTTTAGTAATGGACGCAAGCTTTATTATGATAAAAGAGGTGGCCATAATCCTTATTACCTGGAGGGAGAACCAGAAACAACATGGAGTAGTTCTGTAGTATTTGTAGATAATGATGAAGCACTCAAAGAACAGCAACTCCTTAGTCAGTTAAATGGTGAAGTCTTTGTAGATGTCAGAGATGGTTGGAGCAAATAGGGTTGCTACTATTTTTAGTGCTAGATAACTAGTAGCAATTCATTTGAGTATAAGTCAGATAGAGGTCTATATGGCTAATTAACAAGGATAAATTCTTAGAGAAAGGAATAGTAGAGTGTATACTTTAGAAATCCCTTTGAATACCAAAGGTTATGATGATTTTCTAGCCAAACGTTTTAAATATGGCTACAAGTTAAAACGAGCCGTAACAAATTGGATCAATTGCCAAGAACATCGTCGTGTTAGCTCAGAGGAATATAAGTCTTTGTCTCTACGTACTAAAGAGTTGGCAGAGTTAAAGGAAGCTATCTCTAAAGAGAAAGACAAGACAAAGCAACTCTCTATGAAGGAAACTCATAAGGAGCTTTCGACGACACTTAAAGCAGATTGGATAGCCTTAAATGATAGATTTGGTCTTAATAGTGGTAAATTTATCCGATATAAAGAATTAGGACAAGCAACTGCTATGTATGAAAGGTATGCAGAAGAAGGGATAATCCACTGGTCTACTATGGAAATTCTTAGTCAGACAGTTAAAGGGGCCTATCTTCAGCGTCGGAAGCAAGGAGAAAGTAGCAACCATGTATCAATTGGTCGCTTAACGAATTTTACGACTTTATGGTACCGTAAATGCAATAACAACGTGACTGATGAAGGGGTATTCTTTGAGACTGGGAAAGGCAGAAACGACAAGCTGTTTATCCCTTTTGCTTTTCGCCGAGAACAAGAGATTAAGGTTGCCTATGCACTAGAATTCCAAAAATTAGCGTTATATGCTCTTAAGCGAACTCTTGTTAAGGGAAATATTTGGAAATACAGTATTTTATTAGTCTTTGATGGTGTTCCTTATGGATTGGACCATGAGCTACCAAATAAAGGAAACGTGGAAATCAAGTTATCTGTTGAGCAGATGGCGATTACTGCTGCGCGTGATAATGAGACTATTGTTTATGATCTCTCCAATGATTTTGGGTATAGTAAACGGTTGGCGGACTTGGATAGAGCTATAGAAAGTAAGCGTCGAGCCTTAAACCCAGACAACTACGATGAAAATGGTGTTCCGAAAAAAGGGAAGAGAGCATGGGTGCAGGACTCAGCCTATAAGAAACTTCTAGACCAAAAACATTATATCTGGCATAAGGTAAAAAAAGCACGAAAGAACCGTTTTGGACGGATTGCTAATCAGATCTTGATGTTGGGTGATACCTTTACTCTTTATCAAGAGGACTTCAAATCCTTGCAATCCCGTAAGGATTATAACCCAGAAGAGATGTCTTGGTTTGACCAGCGTAAACAAAAAGGCTTTGAAATTATGTTTAATGCTCCATATGAATTTGTGGCTATTTTAGAGAATAAACTTTCTTTCAAAGACCTTAAACTGAACAAGATTAAACATAAGAAAAAGTGATATAGGGTTATTTGCTTGATTCCTTACCTCAAACGATAAATATGTTATAATAACTAAAAGGGTTTATTTAGGAACCTTCAAGGTAATTATGAATAACCTTGTAAATACCAGATAGCCTAACCGGAAGCCAAGGCAAGAAGGTCGGGAGCTGGTCCATGTCGAGGTTTTGTTATTGTTCTATTTGACATGGTACTAAAACTAAAGTATTAGCTCTTTTTAATTAAATTTAGTTTTGTTACCGTTCTATTTGACATGGCACTAAAACTTAGAGGAAGGTTAACCTTTAAAGTACAAGGTTTTGTTACTGTTCTATTTGACATGGAACTAAAACATAAACTGTATATCATGCACCTTTTAGGTGTTTTTTTATTTTACGGTAAGTCACTTTTATTCTTAGGTTGCTATTTTTTCATGTGTTTGCTATACTAAAGACATAAATTGTTTAATTTATATCTTTTTTTTCACCACCTCAAACGGTGAACCTTTGGTCACGTGACTAAAGAAAAGAGGAAACATGGAGGAGGAGATGTCATTACTGGTTCTGTCCCAGCAATAGGCATACCATGTTTTATAATGGGTTAAAAGGGAGCGTACTCGCTTTTAGCTATCAGTTAAGCCATCAGACAGAAGAAGAGGTTTGACGCTTTGAAACAGGTACGAGATATTTGCCTAATTGATTGAAAGGCTACAACAAACGTTATTAGCAATTAAGCATAACGAGAAGTTTTTCCTATGGTTTGCCATAGGCACGCGCATCCTTGTTTTTTGAGACAAGGCTTGCCGGCTTCTTTGTTATGCTTTTTTTGTTTTGAGTTTGGGTAGTTGGACAAAAAGAAAGGCGACATCTCGATGATTAGAGATGAGGAACAGGTGTTCCCAACTCTAATTTGTCGGCATACGGAGGAAAGGCTACGAATAGGTATTCGAGGCTTTCCAAGGTCACTTTACAACAACAATTTATTATTAAGGAGAAAGACAATGAGAAATTCTTTCAAAACAAGCTCTACTTATAGAGCAGCACGAAAACAACAAAAGACAGCATCAAAAAAAGTATTTTTTGATGCTGACGGCATGATGATCACTGCCTCAGAATGGGCTACTCTAGTTCTATCTGGGGAGGTAGACCCTAAGACCTCTTGGTCAAATGATCATGTTAAGGGGTATATCGATTATTT